>JBIIPF010000082.1:0-7099 GCA_044342755.1 Limnohabitans sp.
TCTGCCAACGCGCAAAAAATCGCCCAATTGCTTGTCAGCGAACTGCAGTAAGCCTGTGCTGCGGTTCAAAAACCTGGGCAGTGGCAGCGCGGGTAACGCGACCCTGGTTGAAGCGCAGTGCGGCACTCAGATGTCGCGCTTGCTGATCGATTGCGGCTTGAGCCTGCGCGAACTGGGCAAACGCTTGCAAGCTGCCGATCTGAACTTGCAAGACATTGATGCGGTCTTCATCACCCATGAACACGCCGACCACGTGGGTCACGCGCGTTCGTTTGCCCAAAAAACCGGGGCTGCCGTTTGGATGAGCAAAGGTACGGCTTTGGCCTGCAATTTGGATGAGTGGGATTTGGCGGCCGATCAATTTCAAGTGGCACGTGACGGTGAGGCCATCGATCTGGGGGCTTTGCAATTGCATCCCTTTACCGTCCCGCACGACGCACGCGAACCACTGCAATTGCGTTGCACCGATGGTGATGTTCATTTGGGAGTTTTGACCGATTTGGGTCATGGCAGCAGCCATGTGGTGCAAGCCTTGCAGCAATGTCACGCGCTTTTGCTGGAATGCAACCACGACACCGAACTTTTGGCGCAATCAAGCTATCCGGTCTTTTTAAAAAAACGCATCACCGGTCCGCAAGGTCACTTGTCCAATGAAGAGTCAGCGCAGCTCACCAAAGCGCTGGTGCATCCCAGCTTGAACCTGATCGTGGCAGCCCATTTGAGCGAGCGCAACAACCGCCCCGACTTGGCACAACACCTCGTGGCCTTGGCTGCTGGTTGTCAGCCTGCCGACATTCAAGTGGCCGATCCCCTGCTGGGTACGCCTTGGTTCAAGGTCCACTGAGCAAGCAGCCATGCTGACTTGATTCGCCTGACATGGGCGAATGCAGGCCAAAAAAAAGCCACCCGAAGGTGGCATTTTTTTCGAAGCAGAAAAAATTACTTCTTCTCTTCAGCAGGCGCAGCAGCAGGAGCAGCAGCTGGGGCTTCAGCAGGTGCAGCAGCAGGAGCAGCTGGGGCTTCAGCAGCAGCAGGGGCAGCAGCAGGAGCGGCTTCTTCTTTTTTACCGCAAGCAACCAGAGCAGCAGCCAACAAAGTTGCCAAGAGGAGTGACTTTTTCATGGAAATTTCCTTTAAGTGATGCGAAAACATTGCAAGATTTGCCGCAAGCCTTGATCTAAATCAAAACTTGCAACTGAGCCGATGGACTCAAGCTCCTTCAACTCAGCCTGCGAGTATAAGTGATTTCCCGTAGGATCAAAAAAAGCCCCAAATTTGATCATCTTGTCGCCTTTAACCAGCCGGCTTGAAGCCAGGACAGGAGTAAGTCACGCACTTGCTCGGGTGCATTGGCAATTTGGTATGCATTCAAGCTGCGTTGATCCGCCAATTGGCGTAATGCGCGGGCATCAACACCACGGCAACGCCAACTTTCGCCGTTGATGAACACGAAATCTTTGTCATAAAGCATTTTGCTTTTATCGTCCAAGCGCACTGCACCAAGTTGATGCGGTATGGGCTGGGGCTCAAACCACACGGAAGATTTGGGCTCTGATAAAAATTCGCCCAATGCGCAGCGAACATCACTTTGGCGCTTCAAGGCTTGTTGCACAGCCTTTTGTGCAAAGCTTTGCAAGGCCAGTGGAATCATGGCGGGGTGTTGGGCTGCGGGCTGCCGCGGGTCTTTGTAGAGCGCAGACGTGGCGTCAGCTTCCATGTCGGCCACGCGGATTAGCAGTTCACGTGCCAAGTTTTCAGGTGACTCGGCCTTGAAGCCAATGGAATACGTCATGCATTCGCCCACCGCAACACCTTCGTGGGCATAGTGCGGCGGCAAGTACAGCATGTCACCAGCCTCCAGCACCAAAGTCTCGGTGGGTTTGAAGGTTTTCAAAATTTTCAGCGGCACGTCATCGCGCAAGCGCAGGTCTTTTTGCGCGCTGATGCGCCAGCGCCGCTGGCCTTGGGCTTGCAACAAAAACACGTCGTAGCTGTCAAAGTGCGGGCCCACACCACCACCGTTGGTGGCGTAGCTGATCATCACATCATCCAAACGGGCATCGGGTACAAAGCGAAAGCGGTCGCGCAAAGCCGCCACTTGAGCGTCCTGCAAGTCCACGCCCTGCACCAGCAAGGTCCAATGCGGTCGGCTGAAAGGCGGCAAGCTGCGCGGCTTGAAGGGTCCGTGGCGAAACGTCCAAGCGCTTGTTTTGATGTCGCCCATGACCAAGCGGGATTCAACATCAGGCAAGGCGGCCAAGGCCAGCAAGGCTTGACGGCTCAACAGCGGCTTCATGTCCGGCACCGCTTGGCGAATCAGCAAAGGTTTTTTTTGCCAGTATTGGCGCATGAAGACGTCAGGGCTGATCTGTCCCAGCACACTGGGCACGGCGGTTTTTTTCATGGTCACTCCAAACTGCGACAATTCTGCCCCATGAACATCACACCCGACTGCGTTGTGGCCCTGACATGGGTCCTCAAAGACACCCAAGGCGAACTCTTGGACGAACTCGACGACCCTGTGGAGTTTTATTTGGGCGGCCATGACCTGCTCGACAAAATCCAGCACGCCTTGCAAGCGCACCAAGTGGGCGATCAGATCGACCTGCACTTGGAGCCTGAAGACGCCTTCGGCGACTTCGACGAATCCCTGATTTTTTTAGAGCCGCGCGGTCTGTTTCCTGAAGGCTTGGAAGAAGGCATGACCATCGAAGGCCATGCCCTGCCCGCGGCTTGCAGCAGCGAGATGCCCAAGGAAGTGATCTACACCATCACCGATATCTACCCCGAGCATGTGGTGTTGGATGGCAACCATCCGCTCTCGGGCATGGCTTTGCGCATTTCACTCAAGATCACCGGTGTGCGCCACGCCACCAGCCAAGAGAAAGCGCATGGCAGTTGCGGCTCGGGTTTCTTCACCTTGCCACCTGCCCCGGGCAGCGACACTTTGCATTGAGTCTTGGCTGCAAGCAGGCGCTGCCGTTCACCATGGCGCTTGCGTGATGAGCGCTCTGCCTCAGGATTTGCCAGTCGAGCCGTAGCCGCCTTCACCACGCTCACTGGCGGCGGCAAATTCATTCACCAGGTTGAACTGCGCTTGCACCACGGGCACGATGACCAATTGCGCGATGCGCTCCATCGGTTCGATGGTGAACGCCACATCGCTTCGGTTCCAGGCGCTCACCATCAACTGCCCTTGGTAATCACTGTCGATCAGCCCCACCAAATTGCCCAGCACGATGCCGTGCTTGTGGCCCAAGCCTGAGCGCGGCAGGATGAGCGCGGCATAGCCCGGATCGTTCAAATGGATGGCCATGCCGGTGGGCACGAGTTGCCAAGCATTCGGCTGCAAAGTGAGCGGCGCCTCCAAGCAGGCACGCAAGTCCAAGCCTGCGCTCCCCGGTGTGGCATAGCTGGGCATCTGATCGGCCAAGCGGGCATCCAATATCTTCACATCCAACTTCATGTGTGTTCCTTGCCTGATTTCAAACGACGCGCCACGTCGGCCACCAATTGGCGAGCCAAGGCCAGTTTGGAGGCGCGGGGCCATTCGGTGCTGCCTTGCGCATCAACCAACAGCAAGGCGTTGTTGTCCACGCCAAAGGTGGCTGGGCCGATGTTGCCCACCATCAGGGGCACGCCTTTGCGCAAGCGCTTGGCCTGGGCATGGGCTTGCAGATCGTGGCTCTCAGCGGCGAAGCCCACGCAAAACAAAGCGCCCGTTTGCGCCCGCGGGCTGGCTGCCACCTCGGCCAAGATGTCAGGGTTTTCTTGCCAAGCAAGGCTTGGCATGCGGCCGCTGCCGTCTTTTTTGATTTTCTCCGTGGCCACTTGGGCAGGCCGCCAGTCGGCCACGGCTGCCGTGGCGATGAACACGTCGGCGTGGCCCGTCTGCGCCAACACGGCAGCGTGCATCTCCAAGGCAGAGCGCACATCGATGCGGCGCACGCCATGGGGCGTGGCCAAGGCCACCGGTCCGGCCACCAAGGTCACCTGCGCACCGGCTTGATGCGCCGCAGTGGCCAGGGCAAAGCCCATCTTGCCGCTGGACAAATTCGTGATGCCACGCACCGGGTCGAGCGCTTCGTAGGTGGGACCAGCGCTGATGAGCACTTGCTTGCCGCTCAATAGCTTGGGCTGAAACAGCGACACCAGTTCTTGCAGCAGTTCATCGGGCTCCAGCATCCGTCCATCGCCGGTTTCGCCGCAGGCTTGCTCGCCTTGGCCCACGCCCAGCACCTGCGCGCCATCGGCCTGCAATTGCGCCATGTTGCGCTGGGTGGCGGGGTGCGCCCACATTTCGCGGTTCATCGCTGGCGCCAAGAGCAGCGGCACTTTGTCCAAAGGACGCGCCAAACACATGAGGCTCAAGAGGTCGTCAGCACGCCCGTGCAGCAGCTTGGCCATGAAATCGGCGCTGGCCGGGGCCACCAAGATGGCGTCGGCTTCGCGGCTCAGGTTGATGTGCGCCATGTTGTTCGGCTCGCGCTCATCCCACTGGGACACATACACCGGGCGGTTTGAGAGCGCTTGCATGGTCACCGGGGTGATGAACTGCGCAGCCGCCTCGGTCATCACCACCTGCACCGTGGCGCCTTGTTTCACCAACGCGCGGCACAATTCGGCAGCTTTGTAGCAGGCAATGCCGCCGCTCAATCCGAGCACGATGTGTTTATTGGACAAATCAGTCATGGGGCGCAATGTAGCAGAGCCTATAATTTCCTATTACCACCTCTGGGGAGCCGGCCCTCCCAATTAGACATGACCAAATTTGTCTTCGTCACAGGCGGTGTGGTGTCTTCCCTGGGCAAGGGAATCGCCGCCGCCTCTCTTGCAGCGATTCTTGAATCGCGGGGCCTCAAAGTCACCCTGATCAAGCTGGACCCCTACATCAACGTCGACCCAGGCACCATGTCGCCCTTCGAGCACGGCGAGGTGTTTGTCACCGAAGACGGCGCTGAGACCGACCTCGACCTGGGCCACTACGAGCGCTTCATCACGACGCGCATGCGCCGCACCAACAACTTCACCACCGGCCAGATTTACAAAAGCGTGTTGGAAAAAGAACGCCGAGGCGATTATTTGGGCACCACGGTGCAAGTCATTCCCCACATCACCAACGAGATTCAAGATTTTGTGAAACGCGGCGCGGGCTTTGGCACCCCAGACGCGGTGGACGTGGCCATCGTTGAAGTGGGCGGCACCGTGGGTGACATCGAGTCCCTGCCTTTCCTGGAAGCCGCGCGTCAAATGAATTTGCGCATGGGGCCCAACAACACGGCCTTCGTGCACCTGAGTTATGTGCCTTGGATTGCCGCCGCTGGCGAGCTTAAAACCAAACCCACCCAACACACGGCCCAAAAACTGCGTGAAATTGGCATTCAAGCGGATGCCTTGTTGTGCCGCGCCGACCGTCCGATTCCGCAAGAAGAGCGCGCCAAAATTTCACTCTTCTCCAATGTGCCCGAGTGGGGTGTCATCTCCATGTGGGACGTGGACACCATTTACAAAGTACCGCGCATGTTGCACGAGCAAGGCCTCGACGCCCTCATCTGCGAGAAGCTCAAACTCAACACGCCACCGGCCAGCCTGAAGCGCTGGGACGATTTGGTGGAAGCGGTGGAACACCCACAAAGCGAACTCACCATCGCCATGGTGGGCAAGTATGTGGACTTGTCTGACAGCTACAAATCACTCAACGAAGCATTGCGCCACGCTGGTATTCACAACCATGCGCGGGTGCACATCGAGTACATCGACTCGGAAACACTGACGCCAGACAACACCCAGCAGTTGTCGCGCTTTGACGCGATCTTGGTGCCCGGTGGTTTTGGCAAGCGCGGTATCGAAGGCAAGATTTGCGCGGCCCGTTTTGCGCGTGAACACAAAGTGCCTTACCTGGGCATTTGTTTGGGCATGCAAATCGCCACCATCGAATACGCCCGCCATGTGGCGGGCTTGACAGACGCCAACAGCACCGAGTTTGAGCCCGAAACCCCCTATCCGGTCATCGCGCTCATCACCGAATGGAAAGACGCCGACGGCAGCGTCAAACAACGCCATGCCAACTCGGATCTTGGCGGCACCATGCGTTTGGGTGCCCAAACCTCGAACGTCAATCCGGGCACCTTGGCGCATCAAATTTACGGCGATGTGGTCACTGAACGCCATCGCCACCGCTACGAAGCCAACGTCAATTACCTCGACACCCTGCGTCAAGCGGGTTTGGTCATTTCTGCACTCACACAACAAGAGCAATTGACAGAAATTGTCGAGTTGCCGCAAAACATTCACCCTTGGTACATGGGCGTGCAGTTCCACCCCGAGTTCAAGTCCACGCCTTGGGACGGCCACCCGCTGTTCAGCGCCTATGTGCACGCCGCACAGGCCTACCAGGTGGAACGCAAAAAGCTCAAGGTCGTCGCATGAAGTTGTGCGGCTTTGATGCTGGCCTGAACCATCCCTTCTTTTTGATTGCAGGCACCTGCTCCATTGAAGGCTTGCAGATGTCTGTGGATGTGGCTGGTCACCTGAAAGAGGTGTGCGCTGCACTCAACATCCCGCTCATCTACAAAGGCTCATTCGACAAAGCCAATCGATCATCGGGCAGCACCAAGCGCGGTGTTGGCTTGGATGCGGGTTTGAAAATACTGGACGAGGTGCGCCGTCAACTGCATCTGCCCATCCTCACCGATGTGCACGATGAATCGCAAGTGAAAACAGTGGCCAGCGTGGTCGATGTCTTGCAAACCCCGGCCTTCTTGTGCCGTCAAACCGATTTCATCCGTGCCGTGGCACAAGCCGGCAAACCAGTGAACATCAAGAAGGGGCAGTTCTTGGCCCCTTGGGACATGAAAAACGTGATCGACAAAGCGCGTGACGCCGCACGAGAAGCAGGCTTACCAGAGGACAACTTCTTGGCCTGCGAACGCGGCGTGAGCTTTGGCTACAACAACCTGGTGGCCGACATGACCAGCCTGGCCGAGATGCGCCACAGCGGCGCACCCGTGGTGTTTGACGTGACCCACTCGGTGCAAAAGCCCGGCGGTCAAGGCACCAGCAGCGGCGGTGCACGCGACATGGTGCCGGTGCTGGCCCG
>JBIIPF010000083.1:0-7077 GCA_044342755.1 Limnohabitans sp.
GCCAGGGGCCATGCGCCACTTCGGTGTGCCATCGGCATTCACCACCGGCAAACCAGGCTTGGTCATGTCGGCTGTGAAAGCGGTGTACCAGAAGATTTGCTGGGCAATTTGGCCTTGCGCAGGCACCGGACCGGCCTCACCAAAGGTCATACCGATGGCTTCCTTGGGCGCGTATTTCTTCATCCAGTCCACGTACTTGGTCAGGGCGTAAACGGCCGCAGGTGAGTTGGTGGCACCACCACGAGCAACAGACGCGCCTTGGGGGTTGCAACCATCGGCAGAAGCACGAATGCCCCACTCGTCCACAGGTCGGCCATTGGGGATGCCGATGTCAGCCGTGCCCGCCATGGACAACCACGCATCGGTGAAACGCCAGCCCAGTGACGGGTCTTTTTTGCCGTAATCCATGTGGCCATAAATGGGCTTGCCATCGATGGTTTTCACGTCATTGGTGAAGAACTCGGCGATGTCTTCGTAGGCGCTCCAGTTCAAAGGCACGCCCAAGTCATAGCCATATTTGGCTTTGAATTTGTCTTTGATGTCCTTGCGTTCAAACAAGTCGGCGCGGAACCAATAGAGGTTGGCAAATTGTTGATCAGGCAATTGGTAAAGTTTTTTATCAGGGCCGGTGGTGAAGCTGGTGCCGATGAAATCTTTGATGTCCAAGCCAGGATTGGTCCACTCTTTGCCAGGACCCGCCATGTAATCGGTCAGGTTCATGATCTTGCCGTAGCGGTAGTGGGTGCCAATCAAGTCAGAGTCTGAAATCCAGCCGTCGTAAATCGATTTGCCCGATTGCATCGAGGTCTGCAATTTCTCCACCACGTCACCTTCTTGAATCAGGTCATGCTTGACCGTGATGCCGGTGATTTCGGTGAAGGCCTTGGCCAAGGTTTTGGATTCGTACTCGTGGGTGGTGATGGTTTCTGACACGACGGAAATTTCTTTCACGCCTTTGGCTTGCAGTTTTTTGGCCGCTTCAATGAACCACTTCATTTCAGCCATCTGCTTGTCTTTGGACAAGGTGGACGGCTGGAACTCGTTGTCCACCCATTTCTTCGCTTCAGCCTCGCCCGCCCATGCGCTGTGTCCCAGCACCAAGGCTGCAGCGGCAAAAGCAATTGCACGGTATTTCAATTTCATGCCCGTCTCCTAAAAAATTCCCCTTGCTCAGAGAAAACACGTGTCTTGGGGAAGTTTCAGACCGTGTCATGACTTGGTTGAGCTAGCCCTTGCGCATCACAAGAACCAGCCAAACCGCACTCGTGAAGGTGGCCCACCAAATGGAAGGCTCCTCGCTCAAACCAAACCAAACCAACATCTCGCCCGCCAAGCCGACGAACATCAGGTGCAGATAGGCCGCCCCCAACAAACCAATGAACAAGCGGTCGCCACGGGTCGTCACCAGGGGGAGCCAGCCTTGGCGGGCTACCGTGGGCGAGCGTTTCTCCCACAGCGTCATGCCCAACAACATCAGTACGATGCAAGTGAAAAAAATCGCCACCGGAGTGGTCCAAGCCATCCACTCAAGCATGGTGCAAGCTCCTGAAGTTCATACGCGCCCCATGGCAAAGCCTTTGGCGATGTAGTGCCGCACAAACCAAATAACGATGGCCCCAGGCACGATGGTCAACACGCCTGCGGCTGCCAACGTCGCCCAGTCCATGCCGGACGCACTGACGGTGCGGGTCATGGTGGCCACGATCGGTTTGGCGTTGACACTGGTCAGGGTGCGCGCCAGCAACAACTCGACCCAGCTGAACATGAAGCAGAAAAATGCGGTCACGCCCACACCGGCTTTGATGAGCGGCAAAAACACCTTGACGAAAAAAGCGGGGAAGCTGTAGCCGTCGATGTAGGCGGTTTCATCAATCTCGCGTGGAATACCACTCATGAAGCCTTCCAATATCCACACCGCCAAAGGCACGTTGAACAACAAATGCGCCATGGCCACCGCGATGTGCGTGTCCATCAAGCCCACCGTGCTGTAGAGCTGAAAAAATGGCAGCAGAAACACGGCGGGTGGTGTCATGCGGTTGGTCAGGAGCCAGAAAAACACATGCTTGTCGCCCAAGAATCTGTAGCGTGAAAACGCATAAGCCGCTGGCAAAGCCACGGTGAGTGAAATGACCGTGTTGATGGCCACATAGATCAAGCTGTTGATGTAGCCGTTGTACCAAGAAGGGTCGGTGAAGATGGTGGCGTAGTTGGCGAAGGTTGGCTGATCAGGAAACAGCGCAAAACTGGACAAAATTTCCTCGTTGGTGCGCAAGCTCATGTTGACCATCCAGTAGATGGGCAACAACGCAAACACGATGTAGAGCAGCAAAAACAGGTTGCGCTTTTTGAAGCGGCGCTCATCCATGGTCCTGCTCCTTGGCCTGGGTGCCCACGCTTTGCATCCAGTTGTAGAGGATGAAGCACAGCAACAAAATGATGAGGAAGTAAATCAAGGAGAACGCTGCCGCCGGGCCCAAATCGAACTGCCCCACAGCTTTTTGCGTCAGGTATTGACTCAAGAAAGTGGTGGCGTTGCCCGGACCGCCGCCTGTCAGCACAAACGGTTCGGTGTAAATCATGAAGCTGTCCATGAAGCGCAACAACACCGCAATCACCAGCACGCCGCGCAGTTTGGGCAATTGAATAAAACGAAACACAGCGAACTTGGTGGCGCCGTCAATTTGCGCGGCTTGGTAATACGCATCTGGGATGCTGCGCAAACCGGCATAGCAAAGCAGGGCCACCAAGGGTGTCCAATGCCAGATGTCCATCACCAACACGGTCAACCATGCGTCGCGGGCGTTGCCCGTGTAGTTGTATTCAATCCCCAGTCCCTGCAATGAAGCGCCCAGCAAGCCAATATCAGCTCGGCCAAAGATTTGCCATATCGTGCCCACCACGTTCCAAGGAATCAGCAGCGACAAAGCCACCAACACCAAGGTGATGGACGCCTGCCACCCTTTGGCCGGCATCGACAACGCCAGGGCGATGCCCAGCGGGATTTCAACCGCCAAGACCGCCAAGGAAAAGATCATTTGGCGCCCCAATGCATCATGCAAGTCTTGGTCGCGCATGACCGCGGCAAACCACTCGGTGCCGACAAACACCCTGCGTTCCGGTGAAATGATGTCTTGCACCGAGTAATTGACCACGGTCATTAGCGGCAAGATGGCCGAGAAGGCCACGCACAGCAAGACAGGCAAGATCAGAAGCCAAGCTTTTTGGTTGACGGGCTTCATGCGATCAACTCCTCGCGTTCGTAAAAACAGCTGTGCGCACCCAGCACTTGCAGGTACACGGTCTGTCCCACCTTGGGTGCTGCCCGGTCTGGCGACAAACGCACCCGCAGCAACTCGCTGCCGCATTGGGCCGTGAGCAAACCACTGGTGCCCAGGTCTTGCCAGCGCAACACCTGCGCGGGTAAACAACCCTCGGCAACTTGGTCATGCACGTTGATGTACTCCGGGCGTACACCGAGTTTCAAGTCCTGGGTGTGGGCCAAGGCCAAGGCTTGTGCCGGCGACAAGGTCAGGGTTTGACCGCCAATGTGCAGCAGGGCATCTTGGGCCTTGGCTGGTAAAAAATTCATGCCCGGCGAACCGATGAAGTGCCCCACAAAGCTGTGCGCGGGGCGCTCAAACAAAGCTTCGGCATTGCCCACCTGCACGGCTCGGCCACGTGTCATGACCACCACTTCTTGCGCAAAGGTGAGCGCTTCCACCTGATCGTGGGTGACGTAAATCAAGGTGTGCTTGAGTTCTTGATGCACCTGCTTGAGTTTGCGTCGCAGCAACCACTTCAAGTGCGGATCGATCACAGTGAGTGGTTCGTCAAACAAAATCGCCGCCACATCCGGGCGCACCAAGCCTCGCCCCAGCGAGATTTTTTGCTTGGCGTCAGCCGACAAACCCGCTGCCCGCTGGTTCAGTTGGCCATTGAGTTCCAGCATTTCGGCAATCTGGCCCACGCGTTGGCGGATTTGCGCCTCAGGCATGTGGCGGTTGCGCAGCGGAAACGCCAGGTTCTCAGCAACAGTCATGGTGTCGTAGATGACGGGGAACTGAAACACTTGGGCGATGTTGCGTTGTTGCGGGGTTTTGTCAGACACGTCTTCGCCATTGAAAAGCACTTGCCCCTGGGAGGGCTTGACCAAGCCCGAAATGATGTTGAGCATGGTGGTTTTGCCGCAACCTGAGGGGCCGAGCAAGGCATAGGCGCCACCGGCTTGAAAGCTCATCTTCAAGGGCAATAAGGCGTAATCGCTGTCTTGTTGGGGATTGGACCCGTATGCATGGGCCAGATCCAGGTCGATACGTGCCACCATCTCAGCGCCTCCCTTTCGGCTGTGTCTGGGGAGCCAGCAACAGGCTCCCAGCGGCGTCAAACACATAGGCATCCTGCGGATCGACGAACACGCTGATGGCTTGGCCGATGGCAAACCCATGGACTCCGGTTTTTTGCATGACCAACTCGATCCCACTGCAATCCAAGTGCACGAAGGTGTCGGTGCCGGAAATTTCCGCCAGTTGCACCCGGCCCAGCATGGCCAAGTCGCCCTGGCGTTTCTCGGTGCGCAAAGCGGTGGCTCGCCAGCCCAATTGCACCGGGCCACTGTGCACGAATTGGTGCAGTGCGAGTGTGCTGCCGTTGTCCAAGCGCCATTCACCCGCGTGCGGAGTGGCCTGCAACACATTGATGGGCGGGTCGCTGAAAGCACGGGCCACATCCAAAGACTGGGGCTGGCGAAACACCTCCAAGGTGGGCCCGTATTGCAGCACCCGACCCTCTTTCATGACCGCGGTGTAGCCGCCCAACAGCAAGGCTTCGCTGGGCTCGGTGGTGGCATACACCACGGTGCCACTGCCAGCTTCAAACAACTGGGTCAGGTCTTCGCGCAGTTCTTCGCGCAATTTGTAGTCGAGGTTGACCAGGGGCTCGTCGAGGAACATGAGCGGTGCGCGTTTGGCCAAGGCCCGGGCCAAGGCCACCCGCTGCTGCTGGCCGCCCGACAACTCGGCAGGAAAGCGTTTCAAGAAGGGGTCAATCCGCAGTCGCTTGGCCATGGCCTGGACTTGCTCATCGATCTGGCTGTCACCGCGCAAACGCAACGGTGAAGCGATGTTGTCGTACACGTTCATGGACGGGTAGTTGATGAATTGTTGGTAGACCATGGCGACATTACGCTCACGCACCCCAACGCCGGTGACGTTGTGCCCATCGACCCAGACTTGGCCGGTGCTGGGCAGGTCCAAGCCCGCCATCAAGCGCATCAGGCTGGTTTTGCCAGCCTGCGTGGCACCCAGCAATACCGTGACCGCATTCGGAACCAGCGCCATGTCAACGGGATAGACATGCACCTGACCGGCTACGGTTTGGCTGATGTTGTCGAGTTTCAAAGTCATTGAGGAAGGGTGGGTCAGGGACTGGAACAACTTGTCTTGCAGACAAGCTTTGGCGTGCGAAAAATTTTCTTTTCTTTTCGCATTCTTGTTCGGTTTTGTTTTAATTGATTCGGTATTTTCCCTAAGTTGGTGCCATTCGAAGATGGTTTATGGTTGCCCGAACCCCCAAAACACCACCCCATGAACCCGAATCCCCGACAAACCGAGTTGTTGGCCTTGGTACAAGCCCAAGGTGCTGTATCTATTGAGTTTTTGGCCGAAACCTTTTCTGTCACCCTGCAGACCGTGCGCCGGGATGTGCAGCGTTTGGCCGAGGCGGGTTTGTTGTCGCGCTTTCATGGCGGTGTTCGGATGCCCAGCTCGACCACCGAGAACATCGCCTACCGCCAGCGCCAAGCGCTGTCCCTGGACGGCAAAACCCGCATCGCCAAAGCCATCGCTGCCAGCGTGCCGCATGGCTGTTCACTCATCATGAACATTGGCACCACCATGGAAACCGTGGCCCGCGAGTTGCGCCAACACCGGGGCTTGCGGGTCATCACCAACAACCTGAACGTGGCGCAAATCATGAGCGACAACCCGGACTGCGAAGTCATCGTCACTGGCGGCGTGGTGCGCGGCGTGGACCGCGGCATCGTCGGCGAAGCCACGGTGGATTTCATTCGCCAGTTCAAGGTGGACATTGGCCTGATCGGCATCAGCGGCATCGAGGCCGACGGCACCATGCGCGACTTTGATTACCGCGAGGTGAAAGTGGCCAAGGCCATCATCGAACATTCGCGTGAAGTGTGGCTGGCCGCTGACCACACCAAATTCAACCGTCCGGCCATGGTCGAGTTGGCGCATTTGTCCCACATCGACCGCTTGTTCACCGACGCCCTGCCGCCAGAGAGCTTTGTGCAGTTGCTCGAGCAATCCGGGGTCGAATGCACCGTGGCCGATGAAAGCAAAACCCCACCCACCTTGTCCTTGGTGGGTTGACCTCATTCACAGCTGCCCACCATGACCTACATCCTGGCCCTTGACCAAGGCACCTCCAGCTCCCGCAGCATCGTCTTCAAGTCCGATGGATCGGTGTTGACGGTGGCGCAACAAGAATTTCGGCAAATCTACCCACACCCCGGCTGGGTCGAGCACGACCCGCAAGAAATCTGGACCAGCCAGCTCGCCACGGCCCGCCAAGCCTTGCAGCAAGCCGGCATCAGCGCGGCCCAAGTGGCTTCTTTGGGCATCACCAACCAACGCGAAACCACCGTGGTGTGGCGGCGCGACACCGGCCAAGCCATTTACAACGCCATTGTTTGGCAAGACCGACGCGCCGAGCCCGAGTGCCTGCGTTTGCGCGAAGCGGGCGCTGCGCCCCTGGTGCAGCAAAAAACCGGGCTCCTGATTGATGCCTATTTTTCTGCCACCAAATTGCAATGGATTTTGAACAACGTGACCGGCGCACGCGCCATGGCCGAGCGCGGCGAGTTGGCGTTTGGCACGGTGGACAGTTGGTTGATGTGGCAACTCACCGGCGGCGCGGTGCATGCCACCGATGTCAGCAACGCGGCCCGCACCATGCTGTTCAACATCCACAGCAACCAATGGGATGACGAGTTGCTCAAGCTCTTAGACATCCCCAAGTCGGTGCTGCCCGAGGTGCACCCCTCGGCCAGCGACTTTGGCCGCA
>JBIIPF010000084.1:0-7025 GCA_044342755.1 Limnohabitans sp.
GGTTTGCATGGCGGTCATTCTAAACAGCTTTTCAGCCGAAGTTGGGCGGGCGCTTGGCTTTGATGGAGGCCACGCCTTCGCGCACATCGGGACCAGCAAAGCCCATGAACTCCAGCGCCAGCGAAGCGTCAAAGGCTGGGCCAGCTTGGCGCAACCAGTTGTTCAAGCTGTACTTGGTCCAACGGATGGCGCTTTGGCTCCCAGTGGCCAAACGATCGGCCACCTCGTAGGCTTTGTGCAAGAGTTGCGCGTCTTCCACACACAACGACACCAGGCCAATGCGCTCGGCTTCTTCGCCGCTCACGGCGTCGCACAACAACAGGTAGTACTTGGCCTTGGCCATGCCACACAGCAGCGGCCAGATGATGGCGGCATGGTCGCCCGCTGCAACCCCCAAGCGCGTGTGGCCGTCCATGATCTTGGTGCTTTTGGCGGCGATGGAAATATCGGCCAGCAAACCCGCCACCAGACCCGCACCCACGGCTGGGCCGTGCATGGCGCTGACGATGGGTTTGTCGCAGTTGATGACGTTGTAGACCAGGTCGCGCGCTTCTTTCCAGACCCGGCTGCGGACCTCGAAGTCATCAGCCATGTCTTGCACCAAGTTCATGTCGCCGCCACCCGAGAAGCCCAAACCTTCACCGCGCAACACGGCGCAGCGCACGCTGTCGTCACGGCCCACATCGCGCCAAACCTCGCACAGGTCTTCATGGCCTTGGTGCCCGGCGGTGGGCAACTTGCCGTTCAAAGCCTTCATTTGGATGTCGAGCACGCTGTCGTTGGGGCCACGGCGGGTGATGGAGAGGCTTTGGTAAATGCTGTAGTCAATGGTTTTCATGGGGACAGGCTTTGAGATGAAGTTGCTCAGGATTGTGCCTGTTGGCACACAGGTGATGGCGGCTTTGTTGACCAAGGTCAAGAATGCCAGCCCTGGCGCGGCGCAAGATGGGGCCATGACAAACAAACAGGTGAATTGATGGACGCCCTTGCAGCACAAACATTCAAAGACCAACTTTTGCAAGAGCGCGAATCGCTGTTGGCGCAAATCGCTGCGCAACGCGGCGGGCCTGTCAGCCGCACCGAAACGGCCAGCGATCACTTTGACAACAGCCATGACGACCGCGGCCAAATCAACACCGCCAGAGACTTGGCGTTCGCCGTCAACGAGCATGAAACAGCGGAACTGCTGGCCATTGAAGCGGCTTTGAAACGCATCCAAGCCGGTGTGTTCGGGTATTGCTTTGATTGCGGTGCGCCGATTGCCCAAGACCGCTTGCATGCCGCACCGCACACCTTGCGCTGCTTGATGTGCCAAACCCATTTTGAGAAACAACACCCCGCCTGATTTTTGAAAGGATCACCATGTCTACTTTTCACGCCGTCGTTTGGATCGACCATTCCCAAGCCCTCTTTGATATTTCGTAGCCATGAAAAAAGGCCGCAAATGCGGCCTTTTTTCATTCTGCGCGACGGGTCTTAGCGGGCCAGTTGCGCAATGGTTTGGTCAATGGCACCAAACACGCTTTGACCGTCTTTGCCCTTCATCTCGATGCGGATGGTGTCACCAAACTGCATGAAGTCGGTGCTGGCTTGGCCATCCAAAATGGTTTCAATGGCGCGCTTTTCAGCGATGCAGCTGTAACCCTTGGGCCAATCTTTTTGCCCCTTGGTTTCCACCGCTTTGTTGCTGACCGTGCCGCTGCCGATGATGCTGCCGGCGCGCACATTGCGGGTTTTGCACAAATGCGCAATGAGTTGACCGAAGTGAAACGTCATCTCGGGGCCGGCGTCGCACATGCCCACGCGCTTGCCATTCCAGTCCACCCGCATCGTCAGGTGCAAGCGGCCATGGTCCCAGGCCTCACCCAATTCATCGATGGTGACGGCCACCGGGCTGAACGCGGTAGCGGGTTTGCTTTGCACAAAGCCAAAGTTTTTCGCCAATTCGTCGGGCACCAAGCGGCGCAAAGACACGTCGTTGGCCAGCATCACCAAGCGGATGCCTTCCAAGGCTTCGTCGGGCGTGGCTTGCATCGGTACGTCGCCAGTGATGACGGCGATTTCAGCTTCAAAGTCGATGCCGTGGTCGGTGGTCACACACACCACGTCGGCACACGCGCCTAAAAAATCATCGCTGCCGCCTTGGTACATCAAGGGGTCGGTGTAGTAGTTGGACGGCACCTCTGAGTTGCGCGAGGCCCGCACCAACTCGACATGGTTCATGTAGGCCGAGCCGTCTGCCCATTGGTAGGCGCGTGGCAAGGGGGCCATGCACATCTTGGGGTCGAAGGTGAAGGCATGACGCGCACGCCCTTGGTTCAAAGTCTGCGACAGGTCTTGCAATTGCGGCGAGATGAAGTTCCAGTCGTCCAGCAACTGCTGCATGTGACGGGCGATGCCGCTCGCATAATGGGCGCTGCTCAAGTCGCGCGACACCACCACCAGTTGTCCATCGCGTGATCCGTCTTTGTAAGTGGCTAATTTCATGCAAGCATTCTATCCATCGCCCCCTCGACACACCCTGGCGCTCGTGCTGTTGGGTGTGTTGGTGTTGCTGTTGCATGGTCTGGGTTTGCATGGCTTGTCATCGGCTTGGCCGGGGCTGAAACCAGCAGCCAAGCCCGTGCGGGTGCAGATGCAAATTGCGGCCCAGGCACCCCTGTTGACGCCGCGGTTGGAAGCAACCAAGCCTGCTCGACGCGCCAGCACAACGCGCACAACCTCACCATCAGGCCCTGGCACCACGGCCTTGCTGGACGCGCCTGCCACGCCAGAAGCGTCGAACGTCGCCGCCCCGGCGGCACCTGTTGAGGCTCCAGAGCCAGCAGTTGTGGCTGGCGCTCAAGACAACTCGGCGAAAGCCGAGGACGACGTCGCTGCAGCCACAGACAACGCGGCCACTGCGCCCATGACTGAGCCCCCAGTCACTGACAAACAAACCGCACCACCCTTGCCGCCTGTCTCTTCCACAGATGTCATGGCGGCACAAACGACTGCATCAAGCTCGCATGCTTGGTTGAACCAGGCGGTGTTCTTGTGGCCAGCCCCCAGCAAATTGTTGTTTGAAGTGGTGGGCCAGAGCAAGGGCATTCGCTACAGCGCTGACGGCGACATCGTTTGGCAACACGATGGGTCCAACTATCAGATGCGCCAAGAAGTGCGGCACATGTTGTTGGGCTCGCGCAGCCAAACCAGCGTGGGTGCGCTGAGCCTGCAAGGCCTACAGCCTTTGCGCTTTGGCGACAAATACAAGCAAGAAGTGGCTGCCCATTTTGAGCGGGACAAACAACGCATCAGCTTCAGCAGCAACGCCCCTTCTCAGACTCTGCAAGACGGCGCTCAAGACCGCTTGAGTGTGTTGGCCCAATTGGCCAGCCTGATGGCAGGCAGCCCCCATTTGAGGCAAGCGGGGCAAGCCTTGCAACTCCAGGTGGCAGCCCCCCGCTCGGCCGATGTGTGGTCTTTTGTGGTGGAAAAGCAAGAGAGCTTGAAGTTGCCCATCGGCAGTTTGCCCACATTGAAACTCAGCCGCATGCCTTTGCTAACGCATGACCAAACCGTTGAAATTTGGCTGTCGCCCAGCCACGGCTACTTGCCCGCCAAGGTGCGGATATCGCAAAGCAACGGCGACGTGTTGGAACAACTGTTGCGCAAAGTGGAAACCCCCTGAGCGTCTGGTTTTTTAAGCGTGTCGTTGGATAGACGCCGCCAAGGTCTCCACCATTTGCGCGATTTGCGCTGGCGTGACCACAAACGCCGGTGCCAACACCATGTTGTCGCCGGCCGAGCGCACCAACACGCCGTGGGCCAAACAGTCTAAAAAAATCTCGAACGCTTTTTTGCCCGGTGCAGCGGGATCGGCGGCCAACTCCACGGCAGCGGCCATGCCGAAACTGCGGATGCCCACCACGCCAGGCAAGCCACGGATGGCGGCATGCACGGCCTCACCCAACTGCGGCCCCATCTGGCTGGCACGGGCGAACAAGTCTTCTTCACGGAACCAATCCAGGGTGGCCACCGCAGCGGCACACGCCACAGGGTGACCGGAGTAGGTGTAGCCGTGTGAAAACTCGATGGCATGGGCTGGTGCATCGGTGTTCATCATGGCCGCGTGAATGCCGTCGCGACAAATCACGCCACCCAAGGGGATGACGCCATTGGTGACCCCTTTGGCAAAGGTGATCATGTCGGGCACCACGCCAAACAAATTGGCAGCAAACGGCGTCCCCACACGGCCAAAGCCGGTGATGACTTCATCGAACACCAACAAAATGCCGTGCTTGTCGCAAATGTGGCGCAAGCGTTGCAAATAGCCTTGGGGCGGGATGTACCACCCGGCGCTGCCTGCCACCGGCTCGACAAAAATGGCCGCCACATTGCTCGGGTCGTGCAAGGGCAGGATGCGTTGCTCCAAATCCAGCAAAGGATCTTCTTCCCACACCGGCAACTCGTTTTGCACATAGGCATGCTGAACAGGATCGTGAATAAAGCGCATGTGATCGACGCGCGCCAGCATGGCTGCGCCAAACACTTTGCGGTTGCCCGGGATGCCACCAATGCTCATGCCACCCAAACCCACCCCGTGGTAGCCGCGCTCGCGACCGATGAACACTTGGCGGTGGCCCTGACCACGGGCACGGTGATAGGCCAGTGCCAGTTTCATGGCCGTGTCTGCGGCTTCCGAACCGGAACTGCAAAACAACACTTTGTTCAAATCACCGGGTGCAAGTTCGGCGATGCGTTGCGCCGCTTCAAATGCTCGGTCGGTGCCAAATTGAAATGCGGTGGCGTAGTCCAAGCGACCCAGTTGCTGGTGAATGGCTTCGTTGATCGGCTTGACGTTGTGGCCCGCCACCACGCACCACAGGCTGGAAATACCGTCCAACACCTGTTGTCCCTCCTGGGTGGTGAAGTGCATGCCATCGGCTCCCACCATGACACGCGGCGCTTGCTGAAACTGCCGATTCGGCGTGAAGGGCAGCCAAAGATGGTCCATCGAAACGGGGGCTGGGTGCATGAAATCGCTCCTTGGGTGATGAGATTCAGTTTAGCGGTGTGCTCATTTGATTCTGTGAAGGCTTGAAATATCAGGAAAAACAATAATTAATTTAATATTATTAAAAATAAACTTGCAATACATCTTTATTAAACTAAACTGAAGTTTACTTGATGCGATAACGCGTGCTTTTAAACTCATTTTGCAGCTGCTTCTGCCAACCCCCCTAGATCACCATGACCACACTCCACACCCCAACACCGGTTGATACCCGCTTGAAAAAATGGCGTCTGATTTGGCGTGTCAGTGCGCTCGCTATGGTGGCAGGCTTGCTTTTTTTTGGCTATGGGGCCCAGCCCTTGCTCATGCTCGGCGTCGGCCTGGCAGGCACGGCTGCTTTGTGGTTGGCCCTCAGCCAGCTGGAAAAACCCAAGGCGCCTTTGTCCATCAAAGACAAATACGACCACTGGCAAGCGCAGTTGCAACAGGCGAAAACCGAGTTGAAAGGCGCGCAATTGTTGGCGGCCAAGTACCAGCAACAAATCGACCAATTGCGCCAAGAACTGCACACCGCACAAAGACAGGCCGCACCGCCTGAACCCGCAACTGCAGTGCCATCCACCCCAGCACCAGCAACCGCTGTATCGGCCCACACTCAATCCGAGCAAGCCTTGCAACGTCAGTTTTTAGCCACCTTGAGCCATGAAATCCGCACGCCGATGAACGGGTTGGTGGGCATGACGCAAATGGCTTTGCAAACCGAGTTGACGGCGCAGCAGCGCGAGTTCATTGGCCTGGCCCATGAGTCGGCCAAGCACCTGATGAACACTATCAATGATGTGCTGGATTTCTCCAAAATCCAAGCCGGCCACCTGAGCTTGGAGTTGCGCCCCTGCCACCCGGTTGATGTGATGCACCAAACGCTGCGCAGCTTCTATCCGCAAGCCGGCGCCAAGGGCCTGACGCTTTACTACGAAGACCTGCCCAGCACCGCGCCCGCCATGCTCATGGACCCGCTGCGTTTGCGCCAAGTGCTGGGCAACCTGATTGGCAACGCCATCAAATTCACCCACCAAGGTTTTGTGCAAACCAGCATGCACCTGAGCCCCGGCGACCGCCCCGGCCTGTGGTTGCTGTCTTTTGTGGTGCAAGACTCGGGCGTGGGCTTTGAGCAGGACCAGGTGGAGGCGCTGTTTCAAGCGTTCCAAAAGGGCGACCAACCCACCAGCCCCTTCAGCGGCACTGGCTTGGGGCTGGCCATCACCCGGTCGTTGGTGCATTTGATGGGCGGTCACATCGAGGCTGAGTCACGGCCCAACTTGGGCTCCACCTTCCGCTTCACCATGCCTTGTGCCCAAGCGGATGAGGCTGCCGTCATCCCCTTCAACACCTTGCCGGTGTTGACCCGCGCCAACCAGCCTTTGCATGTGTTGGTGGCCGAAGACCACCCGATCAACATGAAGTTGATCGCCTTGCTGCTGGACCAAATGGGCCACACCTGCGCTCAGGCCAAGCACGGCGAAGAAGCGGTTCAGTTGTTTGAACAGCACCGCTTTGACTTGGTCTTGATGGACGTGATGATGCCCGTGATGGACGGCATGACTGCGTTGCGCCAGCTGCGCCAAGCCCAAGGCGCGTCGCGCCCAGACACCCCGGTCATCATGGTCACCGCCTACGCCATGAGCTTTGACCGGCAGCGCTTTTTGGAGGCAGGCGCAGACGGCTATGTGTCCAAGCCCATCGACGCCCAAGCTCTGCAAGCTGAAATTCACCGCCTATTGCCCCAATTTGTGTCGGCTGCCGCCTGAGGAGCGCTTCGTCGTACAGTAGCGGTTTTCGCCTTTGTACGAGCCATGAACGCCACCCTCGCACCCGAGCGCCAAGCGCTGAACACCCCTAGCCCCTTGGTGTTGTCTGCCTTGCGCGCCGTTTTGCCCGCCCATGCGGTGCTCTCTTCTTCTGAAAACACCACGCCCTATGAATGCGATGGTCTGACCGCTTACCGTCAGCGCCCCCTGTGCGTGGTGCT
>JBIIPF010000086.1:0-6953 GCA_044342755.1 Limnohabitans sp.
GCCAACTTGCTCTACAGCCCGCGCGACAAAATTTTGGCCACCTCGTTGTTGATTGAAGCGTTTCTGTACGAAGAACAAACCCGGCGCGGCATCTCCATCAAGCATTGGGAAGAGTTTGAAGATGTGTCTGACCACTGCACCGTGTGCCACAAGTGCGCATCGCCTTGCCCCGTGAAGATCGACTTTGGCGATGTGACCATGAACATGCGCAACCTGTTGCGCAAAATGGGTCGGCAAAGTTTCCGACCTGCGTCTGCATTCCAGTCTTGGTTGGTGGGAACGGTCAACCCGCAAGCCATTCAACTTGGGCACCAACTCACCCGCTTGGGCATGCAAGCGCAGCGCTTGGCCAACGGCGTTTTCACCAGCTTGGCCAAGGCACAAACCAAGCATCCCCCAGCCACGGTCGGTGCCGCGCCTTTGAAGTCGCAGGTGATTCACTTCGTGAATAAAAAAATGCCCAAAGGCTTGCCTAACAAAACCGCGCGCGCCTTGTTGGACATTGAAGACCGCGACTATGTGCCCATCATTCGCAACCCGCAACAAACCACGGCAGACGCCGAAGCGGTGTTTTACTTCCCTGGCTGCGGCTCCGAGCGCTTGTTCAGCCAAGTGGGCTTGGCCACGCAAGCCATGCTCTGGCATGCGGGAGTGCAAACCGTGCTGCCGCCGGGCTATTTGTGTTGCGGTTATCCGCAGCGCGGCTCGGGCCAGCAAGACAAGGCCGAGAAAATCATCACCGACAACCGGGTGTTGTTCCACCGTGTCGCCAACACCTTGAACTACCTGGACATCAAAACCGTGGTGGTCAGTTGCGGCACGTGCTTTGACCAACTGCAAGGCTACGAGTTCGACAAAATTTTCCCGGGCTGCAAGATTGTGGACATTCACGAGTACTTGCTGAGCAAAGGCATCACCTTGCCCGGCGGACAAAGTTACCTGTACCACGACCCTTGCCACAGCCCGATGAAGCAACAGGCTCCGATGAAAACCGTCAAAGCCTTGCTGGGTGAGCAGGTGCTCGAGAGCAAACGGTGCTGCGGTGAAAGCGGTGGTTTGGCTTATGCGCGCCCCGACGTGTCCACCCAAATTCGCTTTCGCAAAGAGGAAGAAATCTTGGCTGGCGAAGCGGCGTTGCGCGACAATGGATGGGCTGCGCCCGAAGACAATATCAAGGTGCTCACGTCCTGTCCAAGTTGCATGATTGGTTTGAACCGTTTCCAAGACGATTTGCAAAACGGCTTGTTGGAAGCCGATTACATCGTGGTGGAAATGGCCAAGCGATTGTTGGGCGACAACTGGATGGCTGAATATGTGCAAGTCGCCAATGCCGGTGGCATTGAAAGGGTATTGGTGTAACAACATGGCAGGTCTTCAACCTCACACGCCGAACCCCTTGGACATCGTGTTGCACAACGCGTCCAAGGTGCTTGAAATTGCCTTTGACAATGGCAACACCTATCGCATCCCTTTTGAGTTGATGCGCGTTTACAGTCCCTCGGCTGAAGTGCAAGGCCACGGACCCGGGCAAGAGGTGTTGCAAACCGGCAAGCGGCACGTCGGCATCACGGCGCTGGAATTTGTGGGGCACTATGGCGTGCAACCCAGCTTCAGCGATGGCCACAACAGCGGCATTTTTTCCTGGGATTACCTCTACAACCTGGGTGCGCAGCAAACCTCGCTGTGGGCGCAGTATGAACAGCGTTTGCAAGCCGCAGGTGTGGACCGCGATGCCCCCATGGCCGAGCGCGGTGGCTCGGCCTGTCACTCCTGAGGCAAGCAAATGGCAACCACAGATTTCGGTTTCAAAACAGTCGACGAGCAAGAAAAAGCCCAGCGTGTGCGTGGCGTTTTCGATTCGGTGGCCTCCAAGTACGACGTGATGAACGACCTCATGTCCATGGGCTTGCACCGCGCCTGGAAGGCTTACACCGTGATGGTGGCCAACTTGAAGCCCGGCGACCAAGTGCTGGACATTGCAGGGGGTACCGGCGACATGGCCGGGGCTTTCGCCGAGAAAGTGGGCAGCACCGGCACCGTGGTGCACACCGATATCAACCTGGCCATGCTGCGCGAAGGCCGCAACAGGTTGACCGACGAGGGCAAGTTGCTGCCCACCACGGTTTGCGATGCTGAGCAATTGCCATTCACCAACGAGCGTTTCAACCTGGTTTGCGTGGCCTTTGGCTTGCGCAACATGACCCACAAAGACCGGGCCTTGCGTGAAATGGCACGTGTGCTCAAGCCAGGTGGCAAGTTGTTGGTGTTGGAATTTTCCAAAGTTGCCCCGCCATTGACCAAGGTCTATGACTGGTATTCCTTTCAGATTTTGCCGCGACTGGGCAAAATGGTGGCTGGAGATGATGCCAGCTATCGCTATTTAGCTGAATCAATTCGCATGCATCCCGACCAGTCAAGCCTCAAGGCGCTGATGCATGCCAATGGGTTCGCGCATGTGGACGTTCACAACATGTCTTTAGGCGTGGTGGCCTTGCATGTTGGCATCAAGTGTTGAATCAAGCGTTTTGAACCACGGGAGTCTGCATTTCATGAAGTTCTCAAGCTTTCTTTTGGTCTGTCTCTTGGCCTTGACGGGTGTTCAAGTTGAAGCCAAACGTTTTGGTGCAGGTCGCTCCATGGGACAACAGTCGGGTAATGTGACCAACCGTGAAGCCACCCGAGCAACCACCGCCAAAGCGCCCCAAGCTGCGCCTAGCGTCACGCCTTCATCACCCCCTGGCAAAACAGCCCTGGCTGGTCGTTCATGGGGCGGCATGCTGGGCGGTGTGGCTGCAGGTTTGGGCCTGGCTTGGTTGGCGCACACAATGGGTTTGGGGGCAGAGTTTGGCCAGTTTCTGATGCTTGGCTTGGCTGGTTTGATCTTGATGATGGCCTTGGGCTTGTTCATGCGACGCCGTGCCATGCAACATGCAGATGCTTATGGCGGGGGCAACTCGGCAGCTTTCCCAGACCAAATGCGGGCATACAACCCCGCCAAAATCGGCAACGATGCTTCTGCCCGACCTTGGGAGCAACAGGCAAGCTACTTTGACGCCGGTGCTTCAGCGTCGCGTCAAAGCACCCGCATTGGCGCCTCTCTGATTGGTCATGGCGCCGACTGGACCATTCCTGATGGGTTTGATGCTGCAGGATTTGTGGCTGCAGCCAAACAAAATTTCATCAGCTTGCAAGCCGCTTGGGACCGGGCTGACATTCCTGCTTTGCGCATCATGATGACTGACAGCATGGTTGCTGAAATCCAATCTCAATTGGCCGAGCGCGCTCTTTTGGTGCAAGGGCCCAATACCACGGAGGTGGTCATGCTCGAGGCGCAGTTGCTGGGCATTGAGGACTTGGGCGAGGGTTACATGGCCAGCATCGAGTTTTCCGGAATGATCCGAGAAGATCCTGCCTCTGGACCGAACCCATTCCGTGAAGTCTGGAACATGACCAAGCCCAAACAAGGCGCTAGTGGTTGGTTGGTCGCGGGTGTTCAAGCCTTGCAATAATCAGTCAATTTCATACAACGAGTTGGGCAAATCTTTCATGGCCAGTGCAGTATCGTTTGCAGAGATTTCTGCCCAAGTTCGTCAATTGGCATGGCAACTCCAACCGCCTGCTTGGTTGCTCCACGAGTTGCAAGACAAGCTTGTTATCTTGCTCAATCATGTGTTGTCCCAAGAACCTGCGGCCATCGAGCGTTTGCGTCGTCAACAAGGACGTTGTGTTCAAGTCAGTTGGCGACAACTCAGCTTGCAGTGGACGGTCACGCCAGCTGGCTTGTTGGAGCGCTCAGACACCAGCCAAACGCCCGATTTACGAGTTCACGTGAACGAAGAGTCTCCCATCAACTTGCTACAGGGTTTGCGCACTGGGCAAAAACCAACCATGCGCGTCGAGGGAGACGTCATGCTGGCAGCCGAACTCAATTGGTTGGTCGATCATGTGCGCTGGGATGCCGAAGAAGACTTGTCACGTTTGGTGGGTGACGCGTGGGCCCACAAATTGGTGGGCTTGGCCAAACGAGTTTTCAAAGCGCTGAGTGAGTTCAGCCGCCAATGACACGCCTCTACCGTGGTGTTTTTATCCTCTGGATTGTTCTTCGGTTTGGCCTGGATGAACTGTTGTTGTCAGGTTTCAAGCAGGGGTGGTTGCGTCCTGTCACGCGCATCCTGACCCTTGGCCGCAATCTGAGCGCTCCACGGGGGCAGCGTTTGCGTCAGGCGCTCGAGCATTTGGGGCCTATTTTTGTCAAGCTTGGGCAGGTGCTATCCACCCGCCGCGACCTGCTTCCCAATGACATTGCCGATGAACTGGCCAAACTGCAAGACCAAGTGCCACCGTTTCCCTCAGAGGTGGCCGTGGCATCGATTGAGCGTGCTTTTGGGCGCCCCGTCGATGAGATCTTCAGCCAGTTCGATCGCACACCCATCGCCAGCGCGTCGATTGCGCAGGTGCACTTTGCCAAGTTGAAAAACACCCAAGGCGTTGAGCGTGAAGTGGCCGTCAAAGTCTTGCGTCCCGGCATGCTCAAAGTGATCAACAAAGACTTGGAGTTGATGCACACCATGGCGCGGTGGCTGGACAGGCTGTCCTCAGATGGCAAACGACTCAAGCCGCGCGAGGTGGTGGCCGAATTTGACAAGTACTTGCATGACGAGCTGGATTTGGTGCGTGAAGCTTCGAATGCCACGCAATTGCGTCGCAACATGGCGGGCTTGAATTTGGTCTTGATCCCCGAGATGATTTGGGACTACTGCACCCAAGAAGTGATCGTGATGGAGCGCATGCACGGCTTGCCGATCAGCCAAGTCGATGCGCTGCGCCAAGCGGGTGTGGATATTCCCAAGCTGGCGCGGGACGGCGTGACCATCTTTTTCACACAGGTGTTTCGCGATGGTTTTTTCCATGCCGATATGCACCCTGGCAACATCCAGGTCAGTGTGGCACCAGCCACCTTCGGCCAATACGTATCGCTCGACTTTGGCATCGTGGGCACGCTCACCGAGTTCGACAAAGAGTACTTGGCTCAAAACTTCACCGCCTTTTTTCGCCGCGATTACAAGCGCGTGGCCGAGTTGCACATCGAGTCGGGTTGGGTGCCTGCCCACACCCGCGTTGATGAATTGGAGTCGGCCATTCGCTCCGTGTGTGAGCCTTACTTTGACCGGCCCTTGAAAGAAATTTCCTTGGGCTTGGTGCTCATGCGCTTGTTTCAAACCTCAAGGCGGTTCCAAGTAGAAATACAACCCCAGCTGGTGTTGTTGCAAAAAACCTTGCTCAATATTGAAGGTTTGGGTAGACAACTCGACCCTGATTTGGACCTGTGGAGCACGGCCAAACCATTTTTAGAACGATGGATGCTCGAGCAAGTCGGGCCGCAACGTTTGTGGCAACAACTGAAGACCGAGGCGCCGCATTTTGCCAAGATGTTGCCGCAGTTGCCTCGCATGGTCTATGCGTATCTGCAACGTGACCCAGAGAGCGATCGCAAAGAAATGTTGGCCTTGTTACAAGCGCAACACAAAACCAATCAAACCCTGCAAACCATTTTGCTGCTGGCCTTGGGTTTCTTTGCGGGCATCATCATCACGGCCGTGTTAGGCGTGATCAGCATCAGTCATTAAGCACTGCGCTGCGGTTGCCCTTGTCGCATTTGTCGTGCGGTGTAAACGCCATAAGCCACCACGGCCAAGGTCACCACCAGCATCAGCAAGGTGGCAGCCGCATAAACAGAGGGGTTCACGCCACGTCGTGCGTAGCTGAAAATCACTTGCGGCAGCGTGGTGACACCTGGGCCGGATAAAAACTCTGAAATCACCACATCATCAAATGAGAGGGTGAAGGTGAGCAACCAGGCGGCGATCAGGGCCTGAGAAATATTGGGCAAGGTGATCAAGAAAAACACTTGAAAGGGGCGGCAGCCCAAGTCGATGGCGGCCTCTTCAATCGAGCGGTCCATTTCTTTCAAGCGCGATTGAACCACCACACTGGCATACGCCATGCCCAAGAGCGCATGGCCCAACACGATGGTCAGCGTGCCGCGTTCGGGCCAACCAATCATGCGTTCGACACCCACAAACAACAGCAGCAAAGACAGGCCAATGATGACCTCGGGCATGACCAGTGGCGAACTCAGCATCGCGTTGAACAAAGTGCGACCCTTGAATCGGCCAAATCGAATGAGCACAAAAGCGGCCATGGTGGCCAAGATGGTGGCCAATGTCGCACTGAGGAAGGCCACGTTCAAAGACAGCATGAAGCCCTCGACCAAGCGTGTGTCATTCAAGAGGGCTTGGTACCAGCGCAATGAAAAACCGGTGAACACACTGTCTTGGCGAGTACTGTTGAAAGAAAACACAACCAAGAAGAAGAGAGGCAGGTAAAAAAAGGCGAACACGCCCAAGAGCCAACCCGTGCCAAAGTGTCGTCGCCAGCCCAGTCCGTTCATCCCAAGCGCTCCTGCTCAACTTTGCGGGCCACGTATTGGTTGTACCAAGCCAGTGGCAGCACCACGCCGACAATCATGAACACCGACAGCGCACTCGCGCGCGGCCAGTTGTTGCTGCTGAACATCTCGTCCCAGACCACGCGCCCAATCATCAGATTCTCTGCGCCGCCCAACAAGGAAGGGATGACAAATTCCCCCAAGCAAGGAATAAAGACCAGAATGGAACCGGCCACAATACCGGAGCGGCTCAAGGGAACCGTGATCAGCCAAAAAGTCTGCCAAGGCGTGGCCCCAAGGTCTTGCGAGGCCTCCAGCAGACGGTTGTCCATCTTGACCAAGTTGGCATACAGGGGTAACACCATGAAGGGCAGGTACACATAGGTCATGCCCACCAGCATCGACACATCGGTGTAGAGCATTTGAATCGGCTCTTGCGTCAGCCCCAGGGACATCAAGATGTTGTTGATGACACCTTGGTCGGCCAGCAGGCCTTTCCAAGCAT
>JBIIPF010000087.1:0-6905 GCA_044342755.1 Limnohabitans sp.
GGGCATCTGCTGGATGATGTCTTTCTCTACGAGGTATCGCAGCACTTTGCGCAGCTGCGCGATGTAGCCCACGATGGTGGGCGTGGACAGCTCTTTGTCGGAGAGGAAGTTGATGAACTGCTGGATACTGGCGGTGTTGATGCGCCGCAAATCGGTGAATGCAAAAAATTCGGCAATGTTGGTTTCTAGCCTCACTTTGGTCATGCGGTAGGTGCCTTCGGTCACCTCGTTGCGCGATACCTTGTGCTTTTCTTGCGCCAAGATGATGGCAATCACCTCTTGAATGCCAACAAACTCACCCTTCAAAGGGTTTTCAATTTGAGAGTTATTTAAGGCTACATGGTCTTTGAATAAAGATTGATTCAAATTAAATTCTTTGACTGG
The DNA here is from genome assembly GCA_044342755.1 of Limnohabitans sp. Lineage (GTDB taxonomy): Bacteria > Pseudomonadota > Gammaproteobacteria > Burkholderiales > Burkholderiaceae_C > Limnohabitans. The sequence continues at coordinate 385 of JBIIPF010000087.1, forward strand.
CATATGTACTTTGGCGCATTCAAATGGTCCAGGCATCCAATTGAATACATCAGCGGCCAGGTTTGGGGTATTTACAGGCACTGCTGCCTGAATATATTTAATTGAATAGTTTGCGTTTTGAGGATGCATGGTCTTATATCCAAAGGTGGTCAAAGATTTTGAAAGTCAATAAATATTAACAGTAATTACCCATAATAATTAAACAACCCTCGTTGCAGTAGCATCTTTGTTGTCATTTGGCGTCACTTTCGCTCAAGTGACCCTTTACGGAAACGTTGACCAAGCTTGGAATTCATCCACCCAAAAGCAGGGTGGCATAACAGCCAAAGAGAAAAGTGGATTTGCTGGAGTCCAAATGGGCGGGTCTTCTTTGGGCGTGAAAGGTTCTGAAGAATTGACAGAAGGCCTCAAAGCCAGCTTTCTGATTGAAATGTCGCCAGCTGTTGATGACAACAGCACTGGCGCAGCTGGTATGTGGAACCGCCAGTCCTATGTGTCTTTAGATGGTGGCTTTGGTGCCTTGCGCATCGGCAAGCAATATTCACGAGCCTTCAACAACGTGGTGGGTGTGGACCCAGGTGGCGCCACAGGTATTGCAGGCAATGCCTCTTATTGCGTTTTGTTGGCTTACTCAAAATGCATCGAGGGTTCTGATGCCCCATTGCGTCAAAACAATTCGGTTCAATACGACTTGCCTGAATTGGCTGCTGGTTTGAAAGCTGGTGTCACCCTTGTTTATGGTGAAGCAGACACAGTCAAAGACACTAAAAAATCTGGTGATGGCTATGGCATCAACCTGTCTTATGCCTCTGGTCCGCTGTACGCTGGCATCACCTACGATGAAGTCAAAAATACTGGCATAGGACTGCTGGGAGACAACCCCATTTCTACCGCAGGCAAAAACGAACTGACCACCATGTCTGCCAGCTACAACCTGGGCATGGCCAAGATCAGCATCAACAACAGCAAAATGAAAGTAGGCTCTAAATCCATTGACAACACTTTCGGCACTGTCAGTGTGCCTTTTGGTGGCAATGCCAATGTCTGGGCTTCCATCAGTGAAGGCAAAGCCGATGGCACCAAGCACGATGGCTACCAATTGGGCCTCAACTTTGCCCTGAGCAAGCGCACCATCATCTACGCACAAACGGGCCAATTGGAGTTGAAGGCATCTACAAAAGTTCAGGTCTCTGGCTCAGCGCTGGGCATTCACCACTCTTTCTAATCCCACATCTGGCACCCGCCAGTTTGAGGTTTGAAACAGCAACCCACCTCGGCAACGAGGTGGGTTTTTTCATGTGCTCAACAACAAATATTCAATGCAACTCAGGTTGGTAGATCACACCAAACCGATCAGCCAACGCTGACAAGCGCTTGTCCAAACTCCAGAGTTGCGCACCGGGGGTGATGATCGTGGAGGCGAGCAGCAACATATCCACCAAACCACATCCATGTCCAAAGAGTTGCTCGGTTTCCACGAACCGAATGGCTTCATCCACCGTGGCAACCTGCATTGGTCTCAAAAGCGAAAGGTTTTTGAGCGTCAAAAGTCGATCAGGCGGGGTGCCACAAGCTATTTCACCCAACACCATCGGATGCATCAAAACCTGATCTTGCGCCAGCAAATGCGCCAAATGGGGATGACCAGAGCGAAAGTGTTTCACCCAAACAGAGGTGTCCACCAAAACGAATGTCATGAGGGCCGTGATTTGCGGCGAGGGATGTCCTTGATCTCAGGACTTGCCGCGCCAAGTGCGGCCAAGCGCTTGGCCGCCTGAACCCGTATGAAAGTATGGATGGCCTCTTTCAGCAAATCTGCCTTGTTCATTGATGGGTCAGCCAACTCCAGCGCTTGTTCATAGAGCGCATCATCAATCGTGACAGTGGTTCGCATGGGGTCCTCAAGCAGCTTAATTGATGCAATTTTGCATCAAATATCACATCACTGCACCACACCTCTGGCAGGCTCAGCCCGCTTGGGCATGTCCAACTGAATTTGCGCTGGGCTGCTGATGCTGGCCCCCAAGCTGGCTTGTTGCAAGCTGACCGACTGCAACACCAAGCCGGGCAACACTTCGGCGCCTTTGGCGTAGGGCTTGGCGGCTTGGCCGTCCACGGCGATGAGTGCTGAGAATTCTTTGCCGCGTTTGGCAATGCCCAACAAGGCCAAGCGACTGACCAAGCTGGGGGATGCGGGTTCTGCCGCAACCATGGTGCTGGCCCCCAAGACCTTGCCCAAGTTGGCTGTGGGCGCATCTGTTTGTGAGGGCGAACCCAAGTTGGAGGTGAGCGCACCTGCTCGGTTGCTGGCGGTCTCCATGGACACACTGTTGGCCAAGGGTCGGCCATCATTGGGCCAAAACGCCAAACCCCAGGCCACCAAGGAGGCGGTGGCCGCTGCCCACACCAAAAAACTTGCAGCGGGCGCAGCCCAAACGGGCAGCGCTGAAGAGCGGGAAGAGGCGATGGATTGACGCATCGGCGCATTATCATGCAGGCTGTCTCTCTCACGCGAAAAACACCATGAACCACGCCGCTCTAGCCACTTCCAACCCACGCATCACGATGCTTCAGCGCGGCTTCACGCTGATCGAGTTGATGGTGGTCCTGGTCATCATTGGCGTGCTGGCAGCGTTGATCGTGCCCAATGTGTTGAACCGCGCCGATGATGCCCGCGCCACCGCCGCCCGCACCGATGTGAACAACCTGATGCAAGCCTTGAAGCTGTACCGCTTGGACAACCAACAGTACCCCAGCGCCGAGCAAGGCTTGGCGGCTTTGGTGACCAAGCCCACGGTGGGCGCTGTGCCCACCAACTGGAAGCCTTACGTGGACAAACTGCCCAACGACCCCTGGGGCCGCCCTTACCAGTTCATGAACCCGGGCCTCAAAGGCGAGGTGGATGTGCTGTCCTTTGGCGCAGATGGTCAAGCCGGTGGCGAGGGCAACAACGCCGACATTGGCAGCTGGGAATAAGTTGGCCTTTGCAGGCCATGTGCTGACCCCCTTCATTCGCTACCCACAAGGCGGCACAAGCAACATGTTGCCAAACTTGCCGCACAGCCGCCAACAGCGTTTCACCGTGGGTGGGTTGCCCCCCAAAACCTGTCGCCAACTGGGCTTCACCCTCATCGAACTGCTGGTGGTGATGGCCTTGGTGGCCATCGGCAGCAGCTTGGTGGTGCTGAACTTGCGCGATGCCCCGCAACAAAAACTCAACCAAGAAGCCGACCGCTTGGTGGCAGTGTTGGAAAACGCCAAAGCCCAAGCACGCAGCCGCAGCACCCCCTTGCTGTGGCGCGCCGACGCACAAGGCTTCAGTCTGCGCACCCTGCCCGAGCTAGGCCCGCCCTTGCAAACGCTGAAGTGGTTGCACCCCGGCACCCAGGTGTTGCCCACCGAATGGGTGATCAGCGCCGAACCGGTGCAAGCGGCCATGCAGTTTCAGCTGAGCCTCCATGGCGGCAGCTTGCTGCTCAAAAGCGATGGCGTGCAAGCCTTCAAGGTGCAGCCATGAAGGTCAAGGGCTTCACGCTCATCGAGGTGTTGGTGGCGCTGGCGATTTTGTCCATCAGCCTGATGGCGGGTTTGCGAGCCGCTTCCAGCATGACCGGCAATGCCCAGCGCCAATGGCAGGTGTTGTTGGCGCAGGTGTGTGCCGACAACGCCTTGCACCAGTTGCGTGTATCGCCGCAATTCGCCAACGTGGGCGAGCAAAGCCTGGACTGTCCGCAAGCGCAGTTCAAATTCAAAGTGGTGCTCACTGTGGCGACCACGCCCAACCCCTCGTTCAGGCGGGTGGATGCGCAAGTGATGGACGCACAAAACCCCGTGCTGCGCATCACCACGGTGCTGGGGCGTTACTGAGATGCACAAGCCTTCTTCAAGCCCCCAGCCCCCAGCTTGCGCAATCAAGCCAAACACATTGGCATTGGCGGCAAAGCCAAGCAACACATTTTTCAAACAATCCGGCTTCACCTTGGTGGAATTGCTCGTCGGTTTGGCCTTGATGGCGGTGCTGGCGGTGCTGAGTTGGCGCGGCTTGGACACCATGATGCGCACCCGCGACAGCACGCAAGCGCGGATTGACGCGGTGGCTGCCGCGCAAATGGGTTTGTCGCAATGGCGTGCCGATTTGCTTGCCATGCACGGGGTGCCCGGTGTGTTGGGGGGCAACAGCTTGGCCTGGGATGGCCGGGTGATGCGCTTGCTGCGCCGCAGCGGCAGTCCGCAAGCCCAGGGCCAAGATGCGGGCTTGCAAGTGACCGCGTGGACCGTGCGTGATGGCCAATGGCGTCGCTGGCAATCGGCGGACCTGCGCAACCGCGCACAAATCGATCAAGCCTGGAGTGAGGCTGCGCAATGGGGACAAAACCCGAGCAGCCAAGCCTTGCAACAAGAAGCCAAGCTGATGCCTGCGGGCCGTTGGCAGGTGTTTTATTTGCGGGACAACGCTTGGGCCAACCCGCTCAGCAGCGATGGCCAACAAACCCAAGCGTTGCTGAAAACACCCGACGCAATTCGAATGGTGCTGCAACTCGATACCAGCAACACAAACAACGCGAACGCCAACAACAGCATGGACCAAGGGACCCTCACCCTCGACTGGGTGCGGCCCGACTTCAACCCCAATCGGGGTGGGCCTGGCAACCGATGAAGCCCGCCCTGCCATCCATCTCATACAGGTCCAAGCCATTGGCTGCGACCCAGCGACAGCCTGCGCATGGTGCCTGCAGGCAAAGGGGTGCAGCCCTGCTGATGGCTTTGCTCACGGTGGCCTTGATTGCCGTGCTGGCCTCGTCCGCGCTGTGGCAACAGTGGCGCACCCTGTCGGTGGAAACCGCCGAGCGCGACGCCCAGCAAGCGCAATGGCTGCTGACAGGCGCGCAAGACTGGGCGCGTGTGGTGCTGCGTGAAGACGGCCGATCTGGCAATACCGATCACTTGGCCGAGCCTTGGGCCACGCCTTTGCGTGAAGCGCGTTTGTCCAGCTTCTTGGCCGCTGCACCGGGGGGCACGCTGACCCTGCGCGATGGCTTGGCCGAGCAGGTGTTTTTGTCGGGCCGCATCAGCGACATGCAAGCGCGCTTGAACGTCGCCAATTTGGTCACTGGTGGCAGCCTGAACAGCCCGGAGTTGCGCAGCTTTGCGCGGCTGTACCAAGCGCTGAATCTGCCCGAAGCGGAGTTGTTGTTGTGGGTGAAAAACCTGGAAGCGGCTTTGCAAACCACGCCCAAATTGCAAGCGCCACTGCCGCCGCAACGCCTTGAGCAGTTGGCTTGGCTGGGCATCAGTGCGCGCAGTTTGGCGCGTTTGTCGCCTTACATCGCGGTCTTGCCTAGCGCCACACCGGTGAACATCAACACCGCCAGCGCCGAGGTGTTGTCGGCCAGCGTGTCGGGCTTGAGCTTGGCGGCGGCGCAAAACTGGGTGCGCGAACGCAACAAGCAGCCGTTTGACAATTTGGAGGACGCGCGCAGCCGCATGGGCACCGAAGCCAACGGCTTGAGCGACAACCGCCACAGTGTTGGCACCCGCTATTTCGAGGTGGTGGGCCAGTTGCGGCAAAACCAGGTGAGCGTGCTGCAACGCGCTTTGGTGGTGCGCGATGGGGTGGACGCCAAGACGGTTTGGCGAGAAGCCCGGCCGCTGCTGGGTGAACCAGGGTGCCTCTCTACAATCGAGCCCCCATGCTGATCATTCACCTCTCCCCCATTGCAAGCGCTGCTTTTGACTTTGTCGTCAGCCCCGATGGCTTGAGTGTGTCGGGCAGTGGCCAGGCCTCGGCCTCACAACTGCCGCACAGCAGCGGCGAGGTGGTGGCCGTGGTGCCTTGGCAAGTCTTGTCTTGGCATACCGTGAACCTGCCACCCGGTGTCGGTCAACGCAGCCAAGCCGTGTTGCAAAGCCTGTTGGAAGAGCAACTCCTGCAAGACCCCCAAGACATGCATTTGGTGTTGGCGCCCTTGTCGGGCAAGGCCTTGCGCCAAGGCGGCCAGGTGCAGGTGTTGGCCTGCGCCAAAAGTTGGTTGCGCCAAAGCTTGGCCTCGTTGCAAGCCGCCGGTGTGCGGGTGCAGCGTTTGGTGCCCGAACTGCAACCCAGCTTCACACCGGCTTTGCATTTGCTCAACGAAAACGGCCAGCTGCAAGCCCTGCTGTGCCAAGCCGACACGGTGTGGCGCTTGCCGCCCCAAGCCAGTGCCGCGGCCAGTGTGGCCAACATCGCCAACACCTCTGTGTGGTCCGAGCCTTCGGTGGCCGAACACGCCAACCGCTGGAACGAACAGCCTGCGCAGCTTCAAACTGCGCAGCAACGCTGGCTGCAAGCCGCGTCTTCAGAATGGAACATGGCGCAAGGCGAGTGGGCGCAAAACAGCCGCTTGCGTGGCCAACGCTGGCTGCAACACGCTTGGCGCAGCCTGTGGCACGGCCCCGAATGGCACAGCGTTCGGCGTGGTTTCTTGGCCTTGGTTGTGGTGCAACTCGTCGGCCTGAATGCTTGGGGCTGGCGCGAGCAAAAC
>JBIIPF010000088.1:0-6860 GCA_044342755.1 Limnohabitans sp.
ACACTCGCCATGGGCGCACATGCGGCCACAAGTTCAGCCAACCAATCGGACTTTCGCTGGCAATGCCCAGTGCAATATTGCCAGTCTGTTTCTTCGCCAGTTGCAAGTCACACGAGGTGATTTTTTTGAGTGGCAGGTTGAAGGTGAGCGAGAGCACGATCCCAATGCGCATGATGATGCGCTTGTTGGTCAGGGTATACATGGTGGCCTGGGCCGACCAGTAAGCACTCCAGGTGAGCAAGCCCAAGGCCAATGTCGCCAATCCAATGCTGGTGCCCAGTTGTTTAAGCATGACGATGCCAGTGGCATCGCCGTCCAGGAGGTGCACGCCTTGCAAAAAAACCATGATCGCAAAGTAAAAGGCCAACTTGCGCACATGGAAAGCTTCGATGGCGAGTTGACGCCACTCAGGGCGACCTTGCCAAACGATGTATTCGTTGCGCGGCAAGTCTTCTGGCAAGCCCAAGGCCGCTTCAAACTCGTGCTCGTGGTGCGCTTTCATACCAAGGGTTCCTGGCGGTTGGGTTCGGCATACAACAAGCCTGCGCCAAAGTAGCCCATGATTTTCTCTTCTTCCAGCATGGTCACTTGGTCGGGCGACTTGGTGGCAGGCACATTGGCAAACTGGTGCGACATCAGGGCATGCACATCGATCGCGTCTTCATGGATGCGGGCGAAGTTGATCGGGATCAACACATGCTTGTCTGTGCCCTTGACCGTGATCTCGATGTAGCGAAAGATCATTTCGGAACGGTCCACCCAGAAGTCGCGCACCACGCCCGCAATTTGGTCATCAGCGCCATAGACATTCTGACCGCGTGAGTCTGTGTCTTGTGGAGCCACACCGTGGTCTTTGGCCACGCGCAGGGGCACGATCTTGACTTCATTTTCATGCGTCATTTCGGGCACATCGGCGCGATTCGCCCAAGCGCCAGGACCCAAGCCTGCCAACAGCGGGTCGCCCACGGGTTCCAGGGGTGCCCCCAACCAGGGGTGCATGGGTTGACCTTTGTAGACGCCGTCGGCTCGGTTGTGGTCGGGGCTCAAGGCTTCATGGCCATTGGCCAATTTGTAGACCTTGGGCTCGGGCACTGAAGGCCAGCCTTCCATCTTCGGACCGTTCTCGCGTCCGTTGTCCATGGGATAACCCTCGCGGTGGTTTTCGCGCAAGAGGTAATAGATGAGGCCCGCGAAAAACGCCCAGAAGATGTACAAGACGATCTGGGCTACATCGACGTATTGGGTAATTGCACCAGTTTCCATGGTCATGTCTCCGTTAAAAAAATCAAGTGGTCGTTAACTCGGTAACTCGGCCAAACCGAAATGAGATCGGTTGGAGCGTGCTTGCGTTTGTCGGATGTTGCGCACCAAGGGACCCAGGGCGATCAACACCACGAACAACAGATAAATTTCAATGTGGTACACAAAGCTGTAGGCAGTGGCCGGGGTGTCCAAGCTGCTGCCCAGTGCACCGCTGCTGGCCAAACTGCCAATCAAATCTCGTAAAAAACCACCCACCGCCATGGCGATGCCTGAGGCTGTGGCTTGCACCGCACCCCATGCACCGAGCACCAGGCCGGCCAACTTTTCTTCGCTGAATGACATGGCCATGACCAACATGCCCACCGAAAATAAACCGCTCGAAAAACCGATCAAGGCGGTGCCACTGCGAAACAACAAGGCCGAGGACAGCGGGGCAGAAAAAATCACAAAAGCAAAAGCGGGCAACCCCAGCACCACCCCAGCACTGGCCAGGCGACAGGCGTCCAAGCCTCGGTTGAGCAGCACTGACGACAAGTAAAAGGCCAACAAAGCCCCACCTGCACTCAAGGCTGTGAGTGAACTGGTCATGCTGACATCCAGGCCCAGCACTTCAGCGCCATAGGGTTCCAAGATGATGTCTTGCATGCTGAAGGCGGCCGTGCCCAGCGCGACTGTCCACAAAAAGCGGCGCATGCCAGGTTGATTCAACATGCGTTGCCAATTTTTATGAAAACCGTTGTCTTCTCGCGGTCCGCGCTTTTCTGCACGTGCTTCTTGCTTCCACAAGGAAATCAAATTGAACACCACCACCACCACGGCACAGCCTTGAATCACCTGAATCAAATGGGTCGGTGTGAAGTCGCTCAAAAACACCCCAAACAAAATACTGCTGCCGATCATGCCCAGCAACAGCATGCTGTAGAGCAGGGCCACCACGCGCGGGCGTTTTTCTTCGGTGGATAAGTCACTGGCCAAGGCCATGCCAGCTGTTTGCGTGACTTGCATGCCAAAGCCCAACAAGACGAAGGACAGGGTGACGCCAGTGAGGCCCAGCCATTCGGTGTGGGGTGGTGGATCCGACAGGAGCAGCAAGGCAAACGGCATGATGGCCAAACCACCAAACATCAACAAGGTGCCCATCCACATGTAGGGAATGCGCTTCAATCCCAGCGCAGAGGGATGGGTGTCGCTGCGGTAGCCCACCAGGGCTCGTAACGGGGCGAACACCACGGGGATGGCCACAGCCATGGCGACCAACCAGGCCGCCATGCCCAGTTCCACAATCATCACCCGGTTCAAGGTGCCAACCAAGAGCGAGGTCACCATGCCAATCACGGCTTGGAACAAAGACAAGCGCAACAACTTGCCGATGGGCAACTCGGTCGAGGCCGCATCCGCAAACGGCACGTACTTCATGCTTTGTGCCTTGAGCAAGTTGATGAACTTGGACTTCATGCCTGACGCCACTCCCAGGCTTGCGAGGTGTAAAAACCACTGCTGATGCGTTGGCTGCGACCTGCTTGCCAGGCCGTGCCTTGCAGCACCGTTTCCAGGCCCAGGTTCAAGTCCACTGCTGACACGGGCTCGAGGGCGGGCGAGCGGTCTGAGCGAGGGAACATGCGGCCCACGCTGTGCATCATGGCCAGCAAAGGGGTGCGCGGTGCAAAGGTGAACAAAATAGCGCGGCGGGTGCGCTGCGACAAACCATGCACAGCCTTGACGATGTCTTGGGTGTCGTAGTGAATCAAGGAATCCATGCCGACCACGTAATCGAATTCTCCGGTGACGGGGCTCAGCATGTCACCCGCCAAAAACTGGATACTGCCCGGGCCTTGCACCGCGTCTTGCGCATAGCGTTCACGCGCCAATTGCACCAAGGTGGGCGAGAGATCGATGGCCACCACCTCGGCACCGCGTTGCATGGCCAGTGCCGCCAACGCACCTGTCCCGCAACCGGCATCCAGCAAACGCATGCCGCGCATGTCTGGGGGCAACCACGACATGAGCGTGCTGCGCATCTGGTCGCGGCCTTCGCGCACCGTGCGGCGAATGCGGCCCACCGGTGCATTTGAAGTGAGCACCTCCCAGGCTTTGGCCGCGGTCCGATCGAAATAGTGTTCGATCTGTTCGCGTCGTTGCAAATAGCTGGTGTGGTCCATCAATCGAATCCCAGCAGGTCAAAAATATCGCGGTCTTTCATGGGAACGGCAGGCAGCGGGTCCCCACCCAACCACAAGGCCGCAGCCAAGCGCATGTACTCGTCTTGCACCGCTTTCACAGCCGGCGAGGCTTCGAGTTCAAACAACGTGGACTTGGACAAACGGCTGCGGCGGATTTCATCCAGCATGGGGAAGTGCGCCATGGTTTTCAAACCGGTGACCGCGTTGTACTTGTCAATCTGGTCGGTGGCGTCACTGCGATTGGCAATCACACCGCCCAAGCGCACGTTGTAGTTCTTGGCTTTGGCACCAATCGCTTGCACGATGCGGTTCATGGCGAAGATGGAATCGAAATCATTGGCCGTGACGATCAAGGCGCGGTCAGCGTGTTGCAGCGGGGCTGCAAAGCCACCACACACCACATCGCCCAGCACGTCAAAAATCACCACATCGGTGTCTTCCAACAAATGGTGCTCTTTCAAGAGCTTGACGGTTTGACCGACCACATAGCCGCCACAACCCGTGCCTGCAGGCGGTCCACCGGCTTCGACACACATGACGCCGTTGTAGCCCTTGAACACAAAGTCGTCCAAGCGCAGTTCTTCGGCGTGAAAGTCAACCGCTTCCAAGGCGTCAATCACCGTGGGCATGAGCTTTTTGGTCAGTGTGAAGGTCGAGTCGTGTTTCGGGTCACAACCGATTTGCAACACACGCTTGCCCATTTTGCTGAAGGCCACCGACAAGTTGGAAGAGGTGGTGCTTTTGCCAATGCCGCCTTTGCCGTAAACGGCAAAGACTTTGGCTGTGCCAATTTTCAAGTTCGGATCCATCTGAACTTGGACACTGCCTTCACCATCGGGTCGCCCTCCGCGCTTGATTGAGGATACCGGGACTGTGGCTGTTTCCATCATGCAAGTACTCCTTCTTGGACGCCTTCTAAGCGGTCCTCTAGCTCATCGCCTGCCTGTTGCAGTACCTTCATTGTTTCGGCGTCAGGTTTCCAGTACTGACGTCGAGACGCTTCCAACAAACGACCGGCCACTTTGGCTGAAGCCGTTGGATTGAGTTTGGCCAAACGTTCACGCATCTCGGGGTCGAGGATGAAGGTTTGCGCCAGTTGTTGATACACCCAAGGCTGCACTTGACCGGTGGTGGCCGACCAGCCCATGGTGTTGGTCAGGTGGGCTTCAATTTGACGCACACCTTCATAGCCGTGTTGCAACATGCTTTCATGCCACTTGGGGTTGAGCATGCGGGTGCGGGTTTCCAATGCCACTTGTTCGGTCAGGCTGCGCACCACGCCATCGCCTTGGGTTTGGTCGCCGATATAGACCGGCGGCGCACTGGCTTGGTTGCCATCGCGTTGGTGTTTGGCTTGCAACACCGCGCGGCTGATGCCGCCCAAGGTGTCGAAATAGGTGTCGATGCTGGTCACGCCCAATTCAACGGAGTCGACGTTTTGATAGGTCAGGCTGACATTGGCCAACGCGCTTTGCAGCAGCGCGTTATTGCGCACGGGCTGGCCTTCGCGACCGTAGGCAAAGCCTTTGCGGTTGGTGAAGGCATTGCCCAATTCGTTTTCTTCTTCCCAGCAGCTGCTGTCGACCAGGTGGTTGACGTTCGCGCCGTATGCGCCCTCGGCATTGCCAAACACACGCAGCGATGCGGTTTCCATGTCGCAGCCATTGGCTTGCATGAAAGCCAAGCTGTGTTTGCGGATGAAGTTTTCTGCTTCGGGTTCATCGGCGCTGGCGGCCAAGAAACTGGCCTCGGCCAACAACTTGATTTGCATGGGCATCAGGTCACGGAAGATGCCCGACAAAGTGATGACCACGTCAATGCGGGGGCGTCCCAATTCACTCAAGGGAATCAAGGCCGCACCAGCCAAGCGGCCATAGCTGTCAAAGCGCGGTGCTGCGCCCATCAGCGCCAAAGCCTGGGCCAGGGGGCCGCCTTCGGATTTCAAATTGTCCGAGCCCCACAACACCATGGCCACGCTCTCAGGAAAGCCTTGGCCATCGGCGGCATACCGCGCCAACAGTTTGTCGGCTTGGTGCTTGGCGTCTTTCACGGCAAAGGCACTGGGCATGCGGAAGGGGTCGAGGCCATGCAAGTTGCGACCGGTGGGCAAGACCTCGGGCATGCGCAGCAAATCGCCACCTGGGGCAGGCTCGATGTAGCGGCCATCCAAAGCCCGCATCAAGCCTTGCAACTCGTGCTGTTGACCCAGCATGCGGTTGGTGTCGACAAGTTGTTGAATCTGCTGCACTTGCGAGCTTGAAAAGTCACTCAAGGTGTTGGTGGGCAAGTCGTTTTCATCTACCAACTGGTTGAGCAACGCGGGTGCCTCGATGTTCATGGCTTTGGCCATGGCCTTCAAGGTGGACAAGCGGGCGTCGCGGGTCGGCACCCGGCCAATCACATGCAAGCCGTCCGGAATCAGGGCGTATTCAAGCTCCAACAGCTGGGCTTGCAGGCCATCGATCCATGTGGTGTCGTCATCCAACTGGGCGGGGACTTGCAAGTCCATGGCCCATGCTTGTTCGTGCAGCATCTGCATCAGCGATTGACGCTCGGATGCGTCAGTTTGAGCTTCACCGCGCCAGCGCTCCAGGGTTTGTTTGAGTTCAATCAAGCCTTTGTACAAACCGGCTTCGGTGATGCTGGGGGTCAAATAGCTGATGAGCGTGGCGGCAGCGCGGCGTTTGGCCAGCGCGCCTTCCGAAGGATTGTTGGCCGCGTAAAGGTAAATATTGGGCAGGTCGTGGATCAATCGCTCGGGCCAGCATTTGCCCGACAAGCCGGTTTGTTTGCCCGGCATGAATTCCAGTGCGCCATGGGTGCCAAAGTGCAGCACGGCATCAGCACGGTAATCTTTGCGCAAATAGCGGTAGAAGGCACTGAAGGCGTGGGTCGGGGCGAAGCCCTTTTCAAACAACAACCGCATCGGGTCGCCTTCATACCCGAACGCGGGTTGCACCGCCAACAGCACATTGCCCAGTTGCAGACCGAGCACAAACAAACTGCGGCCATCGGTCAGGTGCTTGCCCGGCGCAGCCCCCCACTGAGCCTCAATTTCACTGAGCCACTGCTCGTTTTGAATATGGTGAGACAAGGGAATTTGGTGAACGACATTCGCTTGGGTGCCGTATTGCGCGGCATTGCCCTTCAACAAGGCCTCTCGCAAGGCATCAGCGCTTTCGGGCAATTCAACCTGATAGCCTTGTGAAGCCAGGTTGTGCAGGGTGTTGAACAAGGATTCAAACACCGACAAATAAGCGGCAGTGCCAACCGCACCGGCATTCGGTGGGAAGTTGAAAATCACAATCGCGACCTTGCGTTCTGCCCGTTTGCTTTGGCGCAAATGCACCAGTTTTTGCACCCGTGCAGCCAGCATCTCGGTGCGCTCAGCGCAAGTGAACATGTGCTGGGTTTGAT
>JBIIPF010000089.1:0-6851 GCA_044342755.1 Limnohabitans sp.
TGACAACCTGCAAAGCGTTGCGCAAGACAGCTTGAAGGACAACCGGCAAGGCATTGCGCAAGACAGCTTGAAGGACAACCGGCAAGGTGTTGGGCAAGACGCATTGCATGACAACCTGCAAAGCGTTGCGCAAGACAGTTTGAAAAAGAACCTGCAAGGTGTTGGGCAAGACGCATTGCACGACAACCTGCAAAGCGTTGCGCAAGACAGCTTGAAGGACAACCGCCAAGGAGCAGGGCAAGATGCTTTGCACGACAACCAGGTCGGCTTGGGCAAAGAGCATTTGGCAGACCACATCGTGGCCTTGCCCGACACCGGTGGTTTGAAACCTGGCCCCTCCGGCAAAGCTACAGCATCAGCACATTCAGAACCTCACAGCAGCAACGCCAGTGCGCCAGCTTCAAGCCACAACATCACGAAGCCACCCATTGCAGTGCAAGTCAAAAAATCAGCCGAAGACATGGCCCATGAAGCTGAAGTGTTGATGCAGGCCAAAATTGAAAAAGAAAAGAAACTCGAGGAGTTTCATAGCCGCGTGGACGCCATTCGCAAAACCGTCTCAGGCATCAACCACAAGCTGAACGAACTCAACGACGACGAGCCCTCCAAGCATTGAAGCTTGCATCGGTGCTTATGAGTCGCTATCGGGCGTTGGCAAGCGAGAAGCCAACACCTTGTCAATGCGGCGGCCATCCAAATCCACCACTTCAAAACGCCAACCCATGGCGGACACGTGCTCACCTTCTTTGGGCAATTGGCCCGAGATCATCATGATCAAGCCGGCCAAGGTGTTGTACAAACCCCGGTCTTCGTCAGGCAGTTCGTGCAACTCCAAACGCGACTTGAGTTCTTGCACCGGCATCATGCCGTCGAGCAGCCAACTGCCATCCTCGCGTTGCACAGCCCAGGCTTCTTGCGGCAAGGTGGTTTGCACCAACTCGCCCGTGATGGCTTCCAACAAATCGCGCGGCGTCATGACGCCTTGCACCACACCGTATTCGTCCACCACCAACACCATGCGACCACTGACCGCAGCTTGATGGCCAGGCGCGGTGTTGTGCGGCCGGCGAAATTGCGCCAGCAAGTCCAACCCGGTCAGGGTCTCCGGCACAAAGGCCGCAGGCTCGGCCCAACTGCCCAAGCTTTCAAGGCTGTCGTAATGGGTCAGCAAACTGGCCATGCTGACCATGCCCACCACATCGTCCAAGCTCCCTCGGCAAACCGGGTACCAAGAATGCGTGGCCTGTCCTTGCAATTGCTGCATGGCTTCCTTGACGCCCAAGGTGGCCTCCAGCCATACGATGTCCGTGCGCGGCACCATCAACGAAGCCAAGGTGCGCTCGTCCAAGTGAAACACGTTTTTCACCATTTGGTGCTCGTGCTGTTCAATCAAACCAGCATCCACACCTTCCACCAAACTCGCGGTGATTTCTTCTTCGGTCACTTGCCTGACTTGCTTCATGTCAATGCGGAACAAATGCAAGATGCCAGTGGTGCTGATCGACAACAGGTGCACCAAGGGGCGGGCCATCACGGACAGTGCATACATGGCGGGCGCGGTGAGTCTGGCGGCGGTTTCTGGGTAAATTTGTCCAATTCGTTTGGGCACCAACTCGCCAAACAAAATGGTGTTGAGCGTGATGATGGTCACCACAGTCAAGGTGGCCAAAATTTGAGAGGCGCCTTCAAGCAAGCCCATCTGCATGAACCAAGCAGCCACATCCGCGCTGAACGCAGCCTCACCAATGATGCCGTTGAGCACCCCCAAGGTGGTGATGCCAATTTGAATCGTGGACAAAAACTGGGTGGGTTGTTTTTGCAATTCCAAGGCAGCGTGGGCGCCAGTGGCACCTGCATTTTCCAAGCTCACCAACAAGGCTTTGCGGCTGGAAGCCAAGGCCATTTCGGACATGGCAAACAAGCCATTGAGCAGGGTGAGGAAAAAAATCAGCAGCAAATCCATGAGACCCTTTGCAATCGATGAACGACAATCATGCCATGGCACTTTACTTGATTGGCGATGTGCAGGGCTGCAACGATGCCCTGGGAAATCTTCTGGAGAAATTGCAGTTTTCTCCGAGTCGCGACACCTTGTTTTTGCTGGGCGATTTGGTCAACCGCGGCCCCGACAGCCTGGGCGTGCTGCGCCGCGTGATGGCCTTGGGGCACAGCGCCCAATGTTTGCTGGGCAACCATGATTTGCATTTGCTGGCCATGCACTTGGGCCTGCATCCGCTGAAACACGGCGACACGGTGCAAGACATTTTGCAAGCGCCCGATCGCGACGCTTTGATGCACTGGCTGCGCCACCAGTCCATGGCTTTGCAACACGATGGCGTGTTGATGGTGCATGCCGGTGTCTTGCCGCAGTGGAGCGTTTTGCAAACGTTGCAACTCGCTGGCGAAGTGGAAAGCGTGTTGCGCGGCGACGGTTGGGCGCATTTCATCGCGCAGATGTACGGCAACCAACCCGCAGCTTGGCACGATCAACTGCAAGGGATCGAGCGCTTGCGCGTGGTTGTCAACGCCCTCACCCGTTTGCGTTTTTGCACGCCCGAGGGCGAGATGGAATTTGCGCACCACCGAGGCGTGGATGAAACACCTGCCGGGTATGTGCCTTGGTTTGATGTGCCGGGCCGTCAAACCGCAGACCACACGGTGGCCTTTGGTCATTGGTCGGCGCTCAAGCCTTTGCATCGTGCTGACGTGCTGGAGTTGGACACGGGCTGTGTTTGGGGTGGTTGTTTGAGCGCCTTGCAACTGCATGCCCACGGACCAGGGCAACACCAACGCATCGAGGTGGCGTGCCGCCAAGCCAACCACAGTGGGGCCTAAAGGGTTTCGGTGGTTTTGAATAAGGCCGCCACTTTGCGCTTGGGTTTGATGTTGGGCGAAATACCCCTAGAGGTGCTTGGAGCAGCCACCGTGGTGCTGGGCACAGCATCAGCCGCCGTTTCCTCGTAGGGTTTGTCGAAAAACGGGTCCACCGCTTTGGGCGCAGGTGTGAATCGGCTGCGAGACTCACGCGGGGATTCTTCGCGTTTGTCGTTGCGTTTTTCTTCATCCCAATGGCGGCGACCGCTGTTCATGCGATCACGAGGGCGGTCATCGGCGAATTCCAGCGCCAACAGTTCTATTTTTTGCTTGGTGAGTTTTTCAATGTCACTGACCAATCGGGCGTCTGAGGGCGCTGCAAAACTGACTGCCAATCCTTCCGCACCCGCGCGGCCGGTGCGGCCAATGCGGTGGATGTAGTCTTCGGCGTTGTAAGGGATGTCGATGTTGAAAACAGCCGGTACGTCTTTGATGTCCAAGCCACGTGCGGCCACATCGGTGCAAATCAGCAAGTCCACTTCGCCTTTTTTGAAGGCTTCCAAGGCTTTCAAACGCTCGTCTTGGCTTTTGTCGCCGTGCAATGCCGCCGTGCGCAAACCATCACGATCCAAGGCCCGGGCCAAGCGCGCGCAACCCAGCTTGCTGTTGACAAACACAAAGGCTTGGCTGATGCCGCGCTCTTTCACAATTTGCTTCAATGCGTTGCGCTTGTCATCCTCGGCCACGTTGTAGAACAACTGGGTGACCGTGGACGCGGTTTGGTTGGGCCGGGCCACTTCGATGGTGACCGGGTTTTGCAAATAACTGGAAGCCAGGCGTCTGATTTCAGGCGAGAACGTGGCCGAGAACAGCAAGGTGGTGCGTTGCTTGGGCAAATAGCTCAGGATGCGTTGCAAGTCGGGCAAAAAGCCAATGTCAAGCATGCGGTCGGCTTCATCGAGCACCACGTATTCCACTTGGTTCAACACCGCATTTTTCGCTTCGATGTGATCCAGCAAACGACCGGGGGTGGCCACCAACACTTCAACCCCGCGCTTGAGTTCCAAGGTTTGCGGCTTCATGTCCATGCCACCGAACACCACGGCAGAACGCAATTGGGTGTACTTGGCGTACATCTTCACTTGCTGGGCCACTTGGTCTGCCAATTCGCGTGTGGGCAACAACACCAAGGCGCGCACTGGATGACGTGCAGGCGAGGTGGAGGTGTTTTCATGCTTGAGCATGCGTTGCAGCAGGGGCAGGGAAAACGCGGCGGTTTTACCGGTGCCGGTTTGCGCGGCCCCCATCACGTCTTGGCCCGACAACACCACGGGAATGGCTTGGGCCTGGATGGGCGTCATGGATTCGTAACCCATTTCGGCGACGGCTTTCGCCAAACTGGGGGCCAACTGCAATTGCGAGAATGAATTCATAGGTGGCGCTGATTGTCGCACTCTGGGCTGACGGCCCTGAATCCCGGGCAAGAAGGGGTTTTCGGAGCGTTCAAGCAGCGTCAGAACCCGTCATTAAGCTTTGGGCAAAGTGACGCCCACTTGGCCCTGGTACTTGCCACCACGGTCTTTGTAGCTGGTCTCGCAAACCTCGTCGCTTTCAAAGAACAAGACCTGGGCGCAGCCTTCGCCAGCGTAAATTTTGGCAGGCAGGGGTGTGGTGTTGGAGAACTCCAAAGTCACATAGCCTTCCCATTCGGGCTCGAAGGGCGTCACGTTGACGATGATGCCGCAACGCGCGTAGGTGCTTTTGCCCAAACAAATGGTGAGCACGTTGCGCGGTATACGGAAGTACTCGAGAGTGCGGGCCAGCGCAAAACTGTTGGGCGGGATGATGCACACATCGGCTTCGATGTCGACAAAACTTTTGGGGTCGAAATTTTTGGGGTCCACCACGGTGCTGTAGATGTTGGTGAACACCTTGAACTCGGGGGCGCAGCGGATGTCGTAGCCGTAGCTGCTGGTGCCGTAGCTGACGATTTTTTGGCCCGCCGCGTCTTGGCGAATTTGGCCCGGCTCGAAGGGTTCGATCATGCCGTGCTGCTCTGCCATGCGGCGAATCCATTTGTCGCTTTTGATGCTCATGCCACTGCCCTTTTTTGGAATGCTCGGATTGTAGGCAATGGCATTGAGCGCCCAGCAACGCTGGCCTGTGCCGATGACCTTGCAGCATGAAGCCTCATGGCAAGCTACCTTGAACCCCTTGAACCAAAAATTTCATGTTCAAGATTTGTTCATCAGAAAGGTTTTGACCCCTGGCCAAGATGACTTGGTCTTGGTTGTCCAAGATCGGGCCGGTGAACGGCAGCAAACTGCCTTTGCCCACAGCGCGTTGCAAACGCAAGATTTCAGCTTGCACTTTTTTCGGCACCTTGGGGCCAAAGTCGCCGACCTTGATCATGCCTTCGTGCACGCCGCCCCAGACCGTGCCACTTTGCCAAGTGCCCTCGATCACTGCTTTGGCACGGTCGCTGTAGTAGCGCCCCCAGTGGTGGGTGATGGCCAAGAGTTGCGCTTGCGGGGCCACATGGCGCATGTCCGAGTGGTACGCAATCGCCATTTTTCCGCGCTCTTGCGCGGCCACCATCACCGCGTCAGATGCCGTGTGAAACGCCAGCACATCGGCTTTCTGGTTCATGAGGGTCATGGCGGCTTCGCGTTCGCGCGCCGGGTCAAACCAGGTGTCGAGCCAAACCAATTTCACTTGCGCTTTCGGATTGACGTAACGCATGCCCAGCGCAAACGCGTTGATGCCTTGCACCACTTCAGGGATAGGAAAACTCGCCACATAACCGGCTACACCGGTTTTGCTGAGTCGCCCAGCAGCAATGCCCGCCAAGAATCGGCCTTCGTAATAGCGAGCGTTGGCTGCCGCCACATTGGGCGCTGTTTTGTAGCCCGTGATGGACTCGAACTTCACGTTCGGAAATTCAGCCGCCACTTTCAGCGTGGGTTCCATGTAGCCAAAACTGGGTGTGAAGATCAGGCCCACGCCTTGTTTGGCCATGTCGCGAATCACACGTTCGGCGTCTGCACCTTCGGCCACGTTTTCCACAAACTGGGTTTGCACCTTATAGCCTTGTTGTTTGAGTTGCTCGTCTAAGTTCAGACGGCCCAGTTCATGTTGGTGCACCCAGCCACTGGGCAAGCGCGGCGTGACATACACAAAGCCCACTTTCAATGGAGCCTGGTTGCTGCGGGCCGCTGAGGATGCAGAACCCTCGGGCTTCTTGGTTTGCGCTTGAGGCGCAGCTGGCGGCCCTTCGGCTTGTGCGGAAAAAATGGAGGCTGAAAACAAAGCGAACGCCAACAGCGTTGCGATGAGGTTTTTGTACATGGTGTTCCTCGACATGGCCCCAAAGGGCGGCAACAGTGATGAAAAAAAACGCACCCGAAGGCGCGTTTTTGAGGTTTGGCGGAGTGGACGGGACTCGAACCCGCGACCCCCGGCGTGACAGGCCGGTATTCTAACCAACTGAACTACCACTCCTGGTAGATAGCTTCGTTTCGGCTTGCGCCAAAACCAAGTGCTACAAACTTGGCGACCCTACGGGGATTCGAACCCCGGTACTCACCGTGAAAGGGTGATGTCCTAGGCCTCTAGACGATAGGGTCAAAACCTGTGGACTTTCCATCTCGACATCTTGTTGTGGTGGAGGTAAGCGGGATCGAACCGCTGACCTCTTGCATGCCATGCAAGCGCTCTCCCAGCTGAGCTATACCCCCATTGGGTGTCGAGCCCGACAGTATAACCAGATTTTCAAGCGCCATTGATTCGAGCCAAAACTTTGTCCCGGCCGCAAAGCGCCAGCACGGCATCCAGCGAGGGGGTTTGCGGTGTGCCCATCACCAAAACCCGCACCGGCATGGCCAATTGAGGCATCTTGAGGCCCTGCTCGGTCAACACGGCTTTGATGGCCTCGCTGATGGCCGGTGTGGACCATTCAGACAGCGCGGCCAACTTGTCAGACAAGCGTTGCAAGGCCGGTCGAACCGCATCGGTCACGTGCTTGGCCACCTCTTCGG
>JBIIPF010000090.1:0-6805 GCA_044342755.1 Limnohabitans sp.
TCGAACATGGAAGAGGCCTTGGCAGCCAAGTACTTAGCCATGTTCGATTCTGCGCCGCAAGCCTCGTGCGCATCAAACAAGGCACACGCCTTGAAACGCATGAGATTGGCCGCTTCGGTTTCAATGTAGGCATCAGCAATTGGAAACTGAACGCCTTGGTTTTGTCCGATCGGGCGATCAAACACCACGCGTTCGTTGGCATAGGCACAGGCTTTGTTGATGAACCAATACGCATCCCCTATGCATTCAGCTGCAATCAAGCTGCGTTCTGCATTGAGACCATCCAAAATGTATTTAAAACCCATGCCTTCTTGCCCAATCAATTGCTCAGCAGGAATGTCCAGACCATCAAAAAACACTTCGTTGGTTTCATGATTGACCATGTTGGGGATGGGACGAATCGTCATGCCACTCCCCAGTGCTTGTTGGATATCGACAATGAAAATCGACATGCCCTCAGAACGCTTTTGTACTTCGTTCAAGGGCGTTGTACGGGCCAACAAAATCATCAGATCTGAATGCTGAATTCTTGAAATCCATACCTTCTGACCGTTGACAACATAGCGGTCGCCTTTCTTGATGGCGGAGGTTTTGAGTTTGGTGGTGTCGGAGCCGGTGTTGGGTTCGGTCACGGCCATGGATTGCAAGCGCAACGCCCCACTGGCAATGGCTGGCAGGTACTGCTTTTTTTGCGCCTCTGAACCATGACGCAGCAGAGTCCCCATGTTATACATTTGCCCGTGGCAAGCACCGGCATTGCCACCTGACAAATTGATTTCTTCCATGATGACAGAGGCTTGCGCCAAACCCAGGCCTGAGCCGCCATACGCCTGGGGGATCAGCGCGGCCAACCAGCCCGCCTGGGTGACGGCATCGACAAAGGCTTCTGGATAGCCACGCTGGTGGTCAATCCCCTGCCAATAGGCGCTGTCGAACTGTTTGCACAGATCGCGCATGGCTTCACGCAGTTCTTGAAATTCGTCAGCCTTGGGCAGAAAAGGTGGCATTGAAGTCTCTGAAATCATCGATGGTCAATGCTAACAAGCAAATGAACCCGTTCACGCCAAGGGCAGCGTGTCCCAGTTGGTGGTGTAGTTGGGCGACTTGCGTTCTTGCCGCATTTGCCAGCCCGTGTGCGCCCCTTGGGTGGACACCTTCACCGTGCCGCGCCCATAGCGTTGGTTGAGTTTGTCCAAGGTATTCATCAAACGGGTATCGGTGGCTTGGGCCGGCTCGAGCCAATCGGTTTGATAGCGCCCCACCGGCGAGATGTCGCCCAGCATGACGCCCGCTTTTTTGTACGCATAGCCGGGCTTGAACATGCGCCCCACCAGGTGGTCGGCCCAGCGGTTCACCACCAAGCTGTCGTTGGTGGGTTGTGGCAAGGGCACGGTGATGCACGGGTTGTATTGCGGCAGGTCTTTGCGAAAACGGTTGGTGTGCAAAAACACTTGCAGCAACGCGGCATGCGAGCCTTGGGCCCGCAACTTGACGCAGGCATTGGCGACAAAGGTGCTCATGGCGTCCTTCAACACCGCCACATCGTTCACGGTGTTGCCAAACGAGCGGCTGCTGATGATTTGTTGCTTGTCGGGCACCACCTCTTGCAAATCCACACAGGCCGTGCCTTGCAACTCGCGCTGTGTTTTTTCCAGCACCACGCCAAACTCGGCACGCAAGGTCGCCGTGTGCGCGATGCGCAGGTCTTGCACGGTGTAGATGCCATGCTCGGCCAAGCGCGCACTGATGCGCCGCCCCACGCCCCAGACCTCGCCGACCTCGATGCGGCTGAGCATGGTTTCTTGTTGCACCTCGCTCAGGTCGTTGAAATTGAACACGCCTTTGGAACGCGGGTGTTTTTTGGCGATGTGGTTGGCCAGCTTGGCCAGTGTTTTGGTGGGTCCAATGCCCACGCACACCGGGATGCCGGTCCATTGCATCACCTGCGCACGCATTTGGTAGCTGACATCGCGCAGCTTGGGCGTGCCAGTCAGATCAACGAAGCACTCGTCGATGGAATACACCTCGTGCCTTGGTGAATAGTTGCTGAGGATGGACATGACGCGGTTGGACATGTCCGCGTACAACGCGTAGTTGGAACTGAGGGCCAGGATGCCATGCGCTTCAGCCAAGTCTTTGCATTCAAACCAAGGCTGCCCCATGCGAATACCCAGCGCCTTGGCCTCGTTGGAGCGCGACACCGCGCAGCCATCGTTGTTGGACAAGACCACCACCGGCACGTTTTTCAAGTCGGGGCGAAACACCCGCTCGCAACTGACGTAAAAGTTGTTGCAGTCCACCAAAGCCAACTGCGTTGTCATGCGGCCACCGGCTCTAAGCGCAGGCTGTGCAGCATGATGGGTTTGACCAAAATTTTGTAGCTGTCCAAATCGAAATCGGTGGGTTTGAAGTCCACCAGCGGTGCGGCCGCCCCAGCCCGCGAACACCAGGTGCCCAGGTAGCACCAGTTGTTGACGCGGTGTTTTTGCACCCACTCACCCGTGGTTTCAATCAGGTCCACCGGACCGCTGAACGGCCACACCTCCACCTGCGAATCCACCAAGGCCGACAACAGCCGCGCGTCATGCTCGGCGCGGTCTTCTTTGCCGACACACGCGCCCAAACAGGTTTTGATTTGCAAGCCAAAGCAGCCGCGTGCCGATGTTTTTTCCAAGCCCAAGGTGGCCAAACACAAGCGGTGTTGTTGCGCCAGTTCCTTCAGCTTGCCGGTGGCCGCGTGCCGCGATGAAAACAAACCATACAGACCCGGCGTGGCCCCCAAATGCACCGACTGGCCATCGACGATGACCGGCAGCTGGCCTTGCGGCGTGGTGTGCAACTGCAGCGCACACAGGCTGCGCACACGGCGCAAACGTTGATTGAACAAGGGGTGCTGCGTTTTGATGAGCCGCGACTCAAGCAACAAAGCGCCAATTTCACCAGCGGTTTCAATGACATCGATGCGCTGGGTTTGCGCCATCATGCTGGCTTCATCAGGGGCACGCAGGTGGCTCAGGACACGCGCTCGGATGTCGACGCTTTTGCCGATGTACAAAGGCAGTTGGCCTGCGCCTTGAAAGATGTAGACGCCCGCGCCGCGCGGCAAAGCGGCCAGGTTGTCGGGGGCGACGCTCATGCTGACAGCAACACCCGCCATGGTTCAACAGAGTTTGTGGATGTTGTTGGTGACCACACCCCAAACAATGAAGTCGTCTTCTTCTTTGATGAGCCGAGGTGGGTACAAGGGGTTTTCGGCCATCAGCTTGACCACGCCACCCCGGCGGTACAAACGCTTGACGGTGAACTCGTTGTTGAGTTGGGCAATGACGATGCTGTTGTGCTTGGGGTCGATGCTGCGGTCCACCAGCAGCGCGTCACCTTCGTAGATGCCAATGCCGGTCATGGAGTCGCCCTTGACGCGGAAGATGTAGGTGGCGTCTTTGTTGCGAATGAGTTGCTGGTTCAAATCGATGCGCTCTTGCGTGTGGTCAGCTGCTGGCGATGGAAAACCGGCCGGCATGGCGCTGCTGCACACGTCCAGCCACAACTGACTGGACACCACAGGCACCGGCGAAGCATTGGAGATGGACTTGGTCGACATGGCGCCATGATACTGGATGGATAAACAGTCTTTTGAATACCGTCGTTCTCAAAGGATGGCGCGAAAGCGGTGTCAAACCGCCATTGATAATGAGGCGATGCAACAAGAGATCCGCAGCGCCATCGCGCAACTGGGCCTTGGTCAAGGCCAAACGCTGCGCCAGATGGCGCAGCTCAACGGTGGCGTGTCATCGGACATTTGGCGCATCGACTTCGAGGACCACAGCATCTGCGCCAAGCGGGCCTTGGCCAAGCTCAAAGTGGCCGCCGATTGGCACGCCCCACTCAGCCGCAACGCCTACGAATACGCGTGGTACGAAGTCATCTCGCCGTTGTTTCCCCAAGCCGTGCCACGCATGTTGGGCCGCGATGAAGCCTCAGGCATGTTTTTCATGTCGTATTTGGACGCCGACACACACCCGGTGTGGAAGGCGCAGCTGCTGCAAGGCCACATCAGCCCCGGGTTCGCCGAGCAAGTGGGCCAGACCTTGGGCCACATGCATGCGGCCACGGCCCACAACGCCAAACTGGCCCAACGCTTTCAAAGCGACGCCGA
Organism: Limnohabitans sp.; assembly: GCA_044342755.1. Lineage (GTDB taxonomy): Bacteria > Pseudomonadota > Gammaproteobacteria > Burkholderiales > Burkholderiaceae_C > Limnohabitans. Next base: position 4,157 of record JBIIPF010000090.1, read on the forward strand.
ATTTCATGCCCTGCGCCTAGATCCTTATTTGTTGGCCACCGCCCAACGCCACCCTGCCCTCGCCCCGCGATTGCATGCCCTCTACCAACAAACAGCGAACGCGCACATGGCCTTGGTGCATGGTGACATCAGCCCGAAAAACATATTGATGGGGCCGCAGGGCCCGGTGTTTCTTGACGCCGAATGCGCGTGGTACGGTGACCCGGCGTTTGATGTGGCTTTTTGCTTGAACCATTTGTTGCTCAAAGCGGTGCACATGCCGCAGCACCAAGCCTTGCTGGCCGACAGTTTCACGCAGTTGTCGCAGGCTTACTTGAACCAAGTGAACTGGGAGCCGGTGGCGGTGTTTGAGCAACGCGCTGCCCAACTCTTACCCGCTTTGTTGTTGGCCCGGGTGGACGGCAAGTCCCCGGTGGAATACCTCACCAGCACCCACACACAAGACCAAGTGCGGCACATCGCCACGCAGGGCTTGCAACACATCTACACCCACCTGCAACAGGTGCTTGCCACCACTTTGAAAGCCCTAGCCCCATGAGCCGCATCCAATCCGTTCAAGCCCGCACCGTTTGGGATTCACGCGGCCTGCCCACGGTCGAAGCGCAGGTGACGCTCAGCTCTGGGCAATCCGGTCGGGCCATCGCACCGGCTGGGGCTTCCACAGGTGCGGGTGAAGCCAAAGAATTGCGCGATGGCGGCCACCGCTTCAAAGGCATGGGCGTGACGCAAGCGGTGCGCATGGTGAACGAACACATCGCACCGGCCTTGCAAGGCTTGGACATCCACGACCAAGCGTTGATTGACGAGACGATGTGCCAACTGGATGGCACGGCCAACAAATCGCGCTTGGGCGGCAACAGCACCACGGCCGTGTCGCTCGCGTGTTTGTGGGCTGCCAGTGCGCAGGCCGATCTGCCCTTGTGGCGTTATTTATCGGGCTCCGATGAGGTGACGCTGCCCTTGCCAGAAATTCAAATTTTTGGCGGCGGTGCACACGCCAAAGGCAGCGTGGACTTGCAAGATTTTTTAGCGCTGCCGCACGGGGCCAGCAGCTTTGCCGAGTCCTTGGCTTGGGTGGCCGAGGTCTACCATGCGGCGGGCAAAGACCTGAACCAACGCGGCAAGAACCTGGGCGTGGCCGATGAAGGCGGGTTTTGGCCGCAGTTTGGCTCGAACGAAGGTGCCATCGAGGCCTTGCTCAAAGCGATTGAGCAAGCGGGCTTCAAACCCGGTGAACAAGTCTCGATTGGTCTGGATTTGGCCGCCACGCAATACCACCATGAAGGCGTCTACCACTGGCGCAGCGAAGACCGGCGCTTCGACCGCGATCAACTCTTGCAGGTGTATGAACGCTGGGTCAACGACTACCCCATCGTCTCGATGGAAGATGGGTTTGCCGAAGATGACATCGAAGGCATGCGCAACATGACCGCACTTTTAGGTGAACGCTTGCAAATCATTGGCGATGATTTTTTTGTCACGCACGCCCCGCGCATTGCCGAGCGTGCTGCACTTGGTGCCTGCAATGCAGTGCTGATCAAACCCAACCAGGTGGGCACCGTCACTGAAACCTTGCAAGCTTTGAACACGGCCAAGCAACACCACTTGGACAGCATCATCTCAGCCCGCTCGGGTGAAACCGAGGATGTCAGCATCGTGCACTTGGCCGTGGGCTGGGGCGTGCCGCAGTTGAAGGTGGGCAGCTTTTCGCGCTCCGAGCGCATGGCCAAATGGAACGAAGGTTTGCGCATCGAAGCATCGCTGGGTGTGCACGCTGGGTTTTCAAACCAAAGCTTGTTTGCGTGGCTGAACCAGCGCTGACAAATAAGCCCCTTGTTACAGGGGCTTATTGATGATCAGACGGTAGCGACGGCTTCTTCCTCGATCTGCACCACGGGTGTGCGAATCAGGTAGTCGAACGCACTGAGCGCGGCTTTGGCACCATCACCGGCGGCGATGACGATTTGTTTGAAGGGCACGGTGGTGGCGTCACCGGCGGCAAACACGCCAGGCACATTGGTGTGGCCTTTGGCATCCACTTCAATCTCGCCAAACTTGCTCAATTGCACAACGCCTTTCAAAAACTCGGTGTTGGGCACCAAACCAATTTGCACGAACACGCCTTCCAAGGCCAGGCTGTGTTCTTCTTGGCTGACGCGGTCTTTGTAGCGCAAGCCATTCACTTTTTGGCCATCGCCCGTGATTTCGGTGGTTTGCGCATTCACATGGATGCTGACATTCTTCAAGCTCTTGAGCTTGCTGACCAACACCGCATCGGCTTTCAAGGCATCGGCGAATTCCACCAAGTCCACGTGCGCCACCACACCAGCCAAGTCGATGGCGGCTTCCACACCAGAGTTGCCACCACCAATCACGGCCACTTTCTTGCCCTTGAACAAGGGGCCATCGCAATGCGGGCAATAGGCCACGCCTTTGTTTTTGTAGTGTTCTTCGCCCGGCACGTTGACGTTGCGCCAACGGGCACCGGTGGACAAGATCACGCTTTTAGACTTCAACACCGCACCATTGGCCAAGTGCACTTGCACCAAGCCGCCCGGGTTGTTGGCGGGCACGATTTTCTCGGCGCGTTGCAAATTCATGATGTCCACTTCATAGTGGCGCACTTGCGCCTCCAGGGCGGCAGCGAAT
>JBIIPF010000091.1:0-6669 GCA_044342755.1 Limnohabitans sp.
GGCGCCAGGCCTTCGGTGGGCTCGTCGATGATGACCAGATCGGGGTCACCCATGAGGGTGCGGCACAGGGTGAGCATTTGTTGCTCGCCCCCTGACAAGACCCCTGCTTCGGTGTGCTGGCGTTCACGCAGTCGAGGAAACAAGTTGTACATGTCTTCAAAGTTCCAGCGTCCGGTGGGTTTGTCCCCTTTCAGGCCGAGCAACAGGTTTTGCTGCACTGTGAGTTTGGGGAAGATGTCGCGGTTTTCAGGCACATAGCCCAAACCCATGTGGGCGATGTCAAAGGGCTTGCGGTTGAGCAAGCTCTGGCCCTTGAACTGCATTTCGCCATGGCATTGCACCAGTCCCATGATGGCCTTGGCGGTGGTGGATCGGCCCGAGCCGTTGCGACCCAGCAGCGCCACGATTTCGCCCTGCCCAACGCTGAAATTCACCCCTTGCAAGACATGGCTTTTGCCGTAATACGCATGAAGATCTTGAATGTGCAGCATGTCAGTGGCCTTGTTCTTCCATGCTGCCCAAATAGGCCTCTTGCACCCGCGCATTGGCGCGGATCTTGTCGGGGGTGTCGTAGGCAATGATTTCGCCATACACCAGCACCGCGATTTTGTCGGCCAAACCAAACACCACGCCCATGTCGTGCTCCACTGTGAGCAAGGTTTTGCCCTGGGTGACGTCCTTGATGAGTTCGATGAAACGCTCGGTTTCGCTGTTGCTCATGCCGGCCGTGGGTTCGTCCAGCAACACCACATTCGCGCCACCAGCCATCGTGATGCCAATTTCCAGAGCGCGTTGTTCAGCATAGGTCAGGTTCATGGCCAAGACCTCGCTTTTGGCCTGCAAGTGAATGCGTTCCATCCATTCACGCGCCAAGGCATTGGCGTCATTCAAGTTGCCCAAGAAAGACCAAAAACTGTAGCGGTGACCCAGGCCCCACAAGACCGCGCAACGCAAGTTTTCAAACACGCTGAGCTTGGGAAAGATGTTGGTGATCTGAAAACTGCGCGACAAGCCCAACCGGTTGATCTCGAAGGGCTTGCAACCGTCAATACGTTGCTGGTTCAAATAAATATGCCCACTGGTCGGAGCAAAACGCCCGCTGATCAAGTTGAACAAGGTGGACTTGCCTGCGCCATTGGGGCCAATGATGGCCACACGTTCGCCGCTGAAAACTTCCAAGTCCACACCGCGAATGATCTCTGTGTTGCCAAATTTTTTCGCGACTGATTGCAAACGCAATGAAACAGAATCGGTCATGACTTCTCCTGCTTTGCTGGCGTGTTGATCTCGGATTGAATATCCGCCCAAATCGGCATGAAGCGTTGACGCAACCATTCAAAGCCGGCCCATCCGACCAAGGCGATGGCCAACGAGACCAGCCAAGTGCTTGGTGCTTGGGCATTGAGTATCAAACCAGCAAATGGCAGATCAGGTCCCAAAGAGGCATTGAGTTGCTGGTGGTAAATCATTTCAACCAAGGCACCGGCACCTGCCAGCATCAGCAAACAAGTGAAAGCCATGCCCGCATAGATGGGCACCAAACGTCGCAGCGCACCAACCTGCATCACCCGCACATTGGCCATGATCAATCCGGCCAAACCGCCGGGTGCATAAATCACCATGAACAAGAACACCAAGCCCAAATACAACAACCAAGCTTTGGTGATCTCTGAAAGCAACACAAAGGCCAAGACCATCAAAATGCCGCCAATGATGGGGCCAAAAAAGAAAGTCGCACCGCCCAAGAATGTGAACAACAAATAAGCGCCCGAGCGAGCGGGGCCCACCACTTCGGCTGTCACGATTTCAAAATTCAAGGCACCCAACCCGCCCGCAATGCCCGCAAAAAAACCGGCGATGATGAAAGCACGGAAGCGCACTTGCTGTGTGTTGTAGCCAATGAACTCGACGCGCTCTGGGTTGTCGCGCACGGCATTCAAGATCCGTCCCAACGGTGTTTGAGTGAAGGCGTAGAGCAATCCAACCGAAACAAATGTGTAGATGGCGATGAGGTAATAGACCTGTCTTTGCGGACCAAATGTGATGCCCCAAAAAGCTTGACCCACGACACGGTTGCCAGACACACCAGCCTCGCCACCAAAAAACTCCGAGAACATGAGCGACATGGCAAACACCAACTCGGCCATGCCCAGGGTGATCATGGAAAAAGCGGTGCCGGACTTGCGCGTGGTGACATAGCCGAGCAAAACCGCAAAGCCCAAACCAGCCACGCCCCCCACCAAGGGCAACAAGACCACAGGAATGTAGAGGTTGCCGCTGCTAACCGCATTCAGCGCATGGATCGTGAGGTAACTGCCCAAGCCGGTGTACACCGCATGGCCAAAACTCAGCATGCCCCCCTGACCCAACAAGATGTTGTAAGACAGGCAAGCAATGATGGCGATGCCCATTTGAGACAGCATGGTCATCGACAGGTTGCTGGTGAACACCCAAGGCGCGACCAACAACACCAAGGCAAAGCCCAGCCAGATGGCGTAGTTGGCGGTGCTGGAAAGGTGCGGATGTCGCATCATGTTTCACGCTTTCCCAACAAGCCCCGCGGGCGAAAAATCAAGATCAAGACCAAAAACAAATACGGCAAGATGGGTGCAGCTTGGGACACTGTCAACTTGGCGAAAGAATTGTTTTGCAGGCTTGCACTGCTGGCGAGGCCCAAGTCGTCCAGCAATTGCAAAACGGAATAATCAATGGCCACGGCAAAAGTCTGAATGATGCCAATCAGCAAGGAAGCCAAAAAAGCGCCGCTGAGGGAGCCCATGCCACCGACCACCACCACCACAAAAACCACCGAGCCGACTGTGGCCGCCATGGCGGGTTCGGTGATGAAGGTGAAGCCGCCAATCACGCCTGCCAAAGCAGCCAGACCGGTCCCCATGGCAAACACCATCATGAAAATACGCGGCACGTTGTGGCCCAGCGTTTCGACAGTTTCGGGATGGGTCAGTGCGGCTTGAATCACCAACCCCGCCCTTGTGCGGGTGAGCACCCACCAAAGACTCACCACCATGGCGATCGCGGTGACCATGATGAAGGCTCGGGTGGCTGGGAATGGGGTGCAAATCACGCGCACCGCCTCTGCCGACTGGCAAGCCGCACCGGCGGCACCAGCGACCAAGGACAAACCTTGCTCGGCATGGTTGATCAAGGTGAAGACCGGGCCCTGCAATTGACTTGGTGGATTGAATTCAACAGCCACCCGGCCCCAAATCAACTGCACCAACTCCAACACAATGTAGGACAAACCAAAGGTGACCAGCAGTTCCGACACATGGCCGTATTTGTGCACACGGCGCAGCACCTGGCTTTCAAACAAAGCACCGGCTGCGCCAGTGAGGATGGGGGCCAATAGCAAGGCAGGCCAAAAGCCGATGACGCCTGCCAAGGTGTAGGCCAAATAAGCACCCAGCATGTAGAAACTGGCGTGTGCAAAGTTCAACACGCCCATCATGCTGAAGATGAGCGTCAGGCCCGAGCTGAGCATGAACAGCAGCAGGCCATAGCTCAGGCCATTGAGCATGGAGATCAGGAAAAACTCCATGTCAGCCTGTTACTTGCATTCTGTGCAAAGCTGCATTCATTCCCACCAACGGCATCTTCACGGCTCAGGGCATTTTCATTTGGCAACTGGTGGGAGTGCTGGACACATAAGGCTCGAAAGTTTTGACAGGTGCCAAAGTCATGCCCGTGTTTTCAGCGCTGTAGGGGAATTTTTTATCCGCTTTTTGCCAGACGGTGACAAACAGTGTTTGTTGCAACTGGTGGTCGAGTTTGCGCATCTCCATATCGCCATTGAAACCTTTGAATTTCATGCCATGCATGGCGGCGGCCACCTTGACCGGATCGGTGGATTTCGTCTGGGCCATGGCTTGCGTCAGCACATCAAAGATGCTGACCATTGAGCCGGTGTAGAGATCGTCGTTGTGTTTGGCTTTGAAGCCAGCCATGTGCTTGCCCATGACACCGCCCATGTTGTAGTGTGCATAAGCCACTTGATAGACCCGTCCTGCGGCATTTTGACCCAGCGCAGTGGGCGTGCCTGTGACACCGGTGTAATAGGTGAAGAACTTGCCGTTGTAGCCACCTTCGTTGGCTGCTTTGACCAACAAGGCCAAGTCGGAGCCCCAGTTGCCGGTGATGACCGAGTCGGCACCAGAGGCTTTGATTTTGGCAATGTAAGGTGCGAAGTCGCGCACTTGGGCCAAAGGATGCAGGTCTTCGCCCACGATTTGGATGTCCGGGCGCTTGCGTGCCAAGTTTTCCTTGGCGTACTTGACCACTTGCTGACCGTGCGAATAATTTTGGTTGAGCAAATAAATTTTCTTGACCGAGGGTTGCTCTTTGATAAAGGTGGTCATGGCTTCCATTTTCATGGAGGTATCTGCATCAAAGCGGAAATGCCAGTAACTGCATTTGCTGTTGGTGAAATCAGGGTCAACCGCGGAGTGGTTCAAGAAAATAATTTCTTTGCCCGGATTGCGCTCATTGTGCTTGTTCACCGCGTCTAGCAAGGCACCGGCCACCGAAGAGCCATTGCCTTGCGTGATGTAACGCACGCCTTGATCGATCGCAGACTTGAGCAGGTTCAGGCTTTCGGCGGGGCTGAGCTTGTTGTCCAGGCCCAAAATTTCAAATTTCACACCAGCCACATTGTTTTTGTTGTATTCCTCGGCCAGGTATTGGAGTGTTTTGAGCTGATTGGAGCCGACAGGCGCCATCAGGCCGGAGAGTGGATCGATCCATGCAATTTTGACGGTTTCGCCTTTTTGAGCCCAAGCATTGACTGAGCTCAACAGACCCCATGCCAACAACCAACCGAATTTGCCAAAGCGCATGCTTTTCTCCTCATTCAAAGACTTCAGAGCCTAACTTCAATTCATGGACCAACCGGCTAGGGAATCCCCTAGCAAGACCGATCTTGTGAAAAGAGCCAGCCTGCTCAGATCGGCAGTTTGTAATCGACAAGTTGCTCTCGCAAGCGGGTCTTGAGCATCTTGCCGGTGGCACCCAAGGGAATGGCCTCGACAAACACCACGTCATCGGGGATTTGCCATTTGGCGATCTTGCCCTCATAAAACTGAAGCAAGGTGTCGCGCTCTAACGTGGTGCCAGCTCGCTTAACCACCACCACGATGGGTCGCTCATCCCACTTGGGATGCGCCATCCCGATGCAAGCAGCCATCGCCACCTCAGGGTGGGCCATGGCGATGTTTTCGACGTCGATCGAGCTGATCCACTCGCCACCGGATTTGATGACGTCTTTGCTGCGGTCGGTGATTTGCATGAAGCCTTCGGGGTCCACGGTGGCCACGTCCCCGGTGGGAAACCAACCATCCACCAGCGGTGAGCCACCCTCTTGTTTGTAGTACTCGCGCACCACCCACGGGCCTTTGACCAACAAATCGCCATAAGCCTTGCCATCGTGCGGTTGCTCCACGCCTTGGTCATCGACGATTTTGAAATCCACACCAAAAATGGCGCGTCCTTGTTTCAAGCGGATTTTCATTTGCTCGTCTTTGGGCAAGGCCAGGTGCTTGTTTTTCAGGGTGCACAAGGTGCCCAAGGGGCTGAGCTCGGTCATGCCCCAGGCGTGCAGCACTTCCACGTTGTAGTCATCGTTGAAGGCTTGAATCATGGCCGGTGGGCAGGCCGAGCCGCCAATCACGGTGCGCTTCAAATGGCTGAAACGCAAGCCTGCGGCCTTCAAATGGCCCAACAGCATTTGCCACACGGTGGGCACACCAGCGGCCAAAGTGACTTGTTCAGATTCAAGCAACTCATAAACCGATTTGCCATCCAGCGCGGCCCCTGGAAACACCAGTTTGCAACCCACCATGGCCGCGCTGTAGGGAATGCCCCAGGCGTTCACATGGAACATCGGCACCACCGGCAAGACACTGTCCCGCGCAGACAAGCACATCACATCGGGCAAAGCGCAGGCATAGGCGTGAAGCAAAGTGGATCGGTGGCTGTAGAGCGCGGCCTTCGGGTTGCCGGTGGTGCCGCTGGTGTAGCACATGCAAGACGCGGTGTTCTCGTCCAAATCAGGCCACGCATAGGTTTGGGGCTGCGATTGAATCCAAGTTTCATAGCTGACCAAGTTGGGGATGCCGGTGTCCGCTGGCAGTTTGTCGGCGTCGCACAAGGCCACCCAATGCTTCACGGTGGGACATTGCGCATGGATGTTTTGAACGATCGGCAAAAACGTCATGTCAAAACACAGCACATGGTCTTCGGCGTGGTTGACGATCCAAGCAATTTGCTCAGGGTGCAAACGCGGGTTCAAGGTGTGCAAGACCCGGCCACTGCCGCTGACACCAAAGTAAATTTCCAAATGCCGGTAACCGTTCCAAGCCAGCGTGGCAATCCGCGCACCTCGCGCCACCTTCCAACCATCGATGGCATTGGCCACTTGGCGGGAGCGCTTGGCGATCGTGGCCCAGTTGCTGCGGTGGATGTCGCCCTCGATGCGACGTGAAATGATTTCTGTGTCTGCGTGGTGCTTTTCAGCAAACTCGATCAGGGAAGCAATCGACAAGTTTTGGCTCTGCATCAATCCCAACATGGGAAGTCTCCTTAATGGCACTCGGGTGCGTGTTGTTTCCATGTATTGTGCACAATCCACTCATGCAAGCCCTAGACAAACAGCCT
>JBIIPF010000092.1:0-6659 GCA_044342755.1 Limnohabitans sp.
GCGCCGTGGGTGGCACACAGCAACCAACGTCCCTCGGTGTCGAAAAACCGATCGGGTTGGTAGTCCATCTCCATGGCCACATGGGTGCAACGGTTCAGATAGGCCTGCACCTGTCCTTCAAACCGCACGGCAAAGGCGCGGCAGGTTTGGCCTGCATAGACCACGTCAAAGGGCACGGCCAAGCCGCTGTCCAACAGTTCACTGCTTTGGCACAAAGGCACCCGTTCTTCAGCCATGTCCGATCAACCAATCGTGCAACTCGGGCACGGAATGCACCACAGCCAAAGGGCCGAAGTTTTCCAGGCCATCAGCGCCATGGGCACCATAGCTGACCGCCAAACTGGCGCAACCGGCGTTTTGCGCCATTTGCAAATCGTGGCTGGTGTCGCCAATCATCAAGGTGCGCTCAGGCGCGACGCCAAACTCGGCCATCAACTCGTGCAACATGCGCGGATCGGGCTTGCCTGCGGTTTCGTCCGCGGTGCGCGAGCCGTCAAACATGCCGCGCAAGGCCACTTGGTGCAAAGCATCGTCCAAGCCTTTGCGGCTTTTGCCGGTGGCCACGGTCAACAGGTGTTGACGCTCGCGCAGCGCTTGCAACAGCGGCAAGATGCCGACAAACAAGGACAAATCGTTGTGGTGCATGGCGTAATGATGCCGATAGCGTTCGCCCAGCAGTGGGTATTTTTCTTTCGGCACATCGGGCGCGGCGTGCGCCAGCGCAGGCATGAGCGCCATGCCGATCACATAACCCGCTTGCTCGTCGGTGGGTTGGGTCCCGCCCACATCGGTCACCGCCGCTTGGATGCAGCGCACGATGATCTGGGTCGAGTCGTACAGCGTGCCGTCCCAATCGAACGCGATGAGGTCAAACTGGCGAGGGCGGGGGCTGGACATGGTCGATGAATTGTTGGAGTTCGGGGGGCAAATCAGCTTGCAGGGTTTGCGGCTTGCCCAACTGCGGATGGACAAACTGTAACCGCCAAGCATGCAAGAACATGCGCTTCAAGCCTTGTGCAGACATGCGCTTGTTCAGTTCGAAGTCGCCGTATTTGTCGTCGCCCACGATCGGGTAGCCCTGGCTGGCCAAATGCACCCGGATTTGGTGGGTACGCCCGGTTTTGATGGTCACTTCCAGCAAGCTGTAGTCGCCCACCAAACGCCCCACCCGCACCAAGGTGATGGCGCGCTGGGCGTTGGCATCGTCTTTGTGGGCAATTCGGACCCGGCGCTCGCCCTCACCCACGCCACTGGGCAACAAATAGCGTTGCAGAGGCAAATCAATCACTTTTTTATTGGTCGGCCACTGGCCTTTGACCAGCGCCAAATAGGTTTTGCCCGTTTCGCGGTCGCGGAATTGGTCTTGCAGGCGGGTGAGGGCGCTGCGTTTTTTGGCCACCAGCAGCACACCCGAGGTGTCGCGGTCCAAACGGTGCACCAATTCCAACATCCGCGCACCGGGGCGCGCTTGGCGCAACTGCTCGATCACGCCAAAGCTCACGCCGCTGCCGCCATGCACCGCCACACCGGCGGGTTTGTCGATGGCCAGCATTTGGTCGTCTTCAAACAAAATGGGGAACTCTCGGCCAGGGGCCACTGGCGCGTCGGGCGAAGGCGTGGACACCCGAACGGGCGGCATGCGCACCAAATCACCGGTTTGCACCCGGGTGTCGGCGCTGGCGCGACCCTTGTTGATACGCACCTCACCGGTTCGGATGATGCGGTAGACATGGGTTTTGGGCACGCCCTTCAAGTGACGCAGCAAAAAATTGTCCAAGCGCTGACCGGCGGATTCCTCGTCCACCATCAAGTTTTTGACCGCGGCGGTGGGGGTGGCGTCTGTGTCTATAATGATCTTCACCAGTGTCAGGTTCTAAGTGCTTGATTTGAATAAGAGATTAGAGCACGTCCCACCAGCACTGAGAGGTCGATGCCCATCGTGGCCGACGCAAGCCTTACCGCCCCATTGCGGTCTGCCCTGCGGTCACGCAAGCCGATGCCTTGGAAAAACCCAGAAACGGAATACCCCAGTTGCAGGTTTGAATTCAAACCTGCAACGGATACAAAGTGAGATTGTGGATACATGAACGTCGTGTTGGTTCTGCTGAAACTCTGCTTTTCCTGGCTTGCGCCAGTTGAAACGGTGCGTGTTTTCCAGCCCCCCACCCGTTCGCCAATGAACCCCATGGCCCTGTTGGTCATGCCCGTTCGCCTTCAACTCGCCCGCATCCACCGCCCGCCTTCGACCCGCAGACACCACTAACTCGGTGCATTTGCGCGTTCCACGCGGCATTCCCTTTCGTTTTTTCTTGCATTGGCCCACGGCATCGTTGGTCCGCCATGGACCTGTGTTGTTAGCAAGAAAAGGAACGCATCATGAAACGGATGCTGATCAACGCCACGCAAGCTGAAGAGCGCCGCCTGGCCATCGTCGACGGACAAAAACTCCTCGACTACGAAATCGAAATTGAAGGGCGCGAACAGCGCAAGGGCAACATCTACAAAGCGGTGGTGACCCGGGTTGAACCCTCTTTGGAAGCTTGTTTTGTCGATTACGGCGAAGAACGCCACGGTTTTCTGCCTTTCAAAGAAATCTCCAAGCAGTACTTCTCGAGCAATGTGTCGGCCTCCCAGGCCCGCATCCAAGACGTCATCAAAGAAGGCCAAGACCTGCTGATCCAGGTGGAAAAAGAGGAGCGCGGTAACAAAGGCGCAGCCCTCACCACCTTCATCAGCTTGGCCGGCCGCTACGTGGTGCTGATGCCCAACAACCCGCGCGGCGGCGGCGTCAGCCGTCGCATCGAGGGTGACGACCGGGCCGAACTCAAAGAAGCCATGGACCAGTTGGAATACCCCAACGGCATGTCCATCATCGCCCGCACCGCCGGCATTGGCCGCAGTGCCCCCGAGTTGCAATGGGACTTGAACTACCTGCTCAAGCTCTGGTCTGCGATTGACGGCGCCAGCAAGTCCAAAGGCGCTTTCCTGATTTACCAAGAATCCAGCTTGGTGATCCGTGCCATCCGCGACTATTTCAACAACGACATCGGCGACATCCTGATTGATACCGATGACATTTACGACCAAGCGCAGCAGTTCATGGCCCACGTCATGCCCGAGCATGCCGCCCGGGTCAAGCGCTACCGCGACGAAACACCGTTGTTTAGCCGTTTTCAAATCGAGCACCAAATCGAGTCCGCCTATGCCCGCACGGTCAACTTGCCGTCGGGCGGCGCCATCGTGATCGACCACACCGAAGCCTTGGTGTCGGTGGACGTCAACTCGGCCCGTGCCATCAAAGGTGGCGACATCGAAGAAACCGCCACCCGCACCAACCTGGAAGCCGCCGATGAAGTGGCACGGCAAATGCGTTTGCGCGATTTGGGCGGCCTGATCGTCATCGACTTCATCGATATGGACGAGTCGAAAAACCGCCGCGAAGTGGAAAACCGCTTGCGCGACGCTTTGCGCCAAGACCGCGCCCGCGTGCAGTTCGGCACCATCAGCAAATTCGGCTTGATGGAAATGAGCCGCCAGCGCCTGCGCCCCGCTTTGAGCGAAGGCGCGTCGATCCCTTGCCCACGTTGCGGCGGCTCCGGCCATGTGCGCGACACCGAAAGCTCGGCGCTGCAAATTTTGCGGATCATTCAAGAGGAGTCCATGAAGGACAACACGGCCGCCGTGCACGCCCAAGTGCCGGTGGAAGTGGCTTCTTTCTTGTTGAACGAGAAACGCTCTGAGATCGCCAAGATTGAAATCCAACAACGCACCAACGTGCTGTTGATTCCCAACAAAGGTTTGGAAACACCCAACTACAAGTTGGAGCGCTTGAAGCACGACGATCCGCGTTTGGACAACATCCAAGCCAGCTACAAGATGGCCGAGGAGATCGAAGACCCGACCGCTGTCACCCGTCGCTCGCAGGAACCCACCAACAAACAAACGCCCGTCATCAAAGGCGTGTTGCCCGATTTGCCCGCACCCCCTGCCGAGGCTCGCCCACCCCGCGCTGAGCGCCCTGTACCCGCAGCGCGCCGTGAAGCCACGGTGGCGCCGGCTGAAAAAGGTTTCTTTGGCTGGCTCAAAGGTTTGTTCAGCAGCGAACCCGCTGCTGAACCCGCTCCCGCACCCGCAGGACGTGGCAAACCCGGTGAACGTCGAGAACCTGGGCGTGATGGCGCCCGAGGTGAAGGCCGTGGCGATGGTCGCCGTGGTGGCCGCCGAGGCGAAGGCCGTGGTGGTGAGCGCACAGAACGTGGCGAAGGCCGCGGCGAACGCACCGAGCGTCCAGACGGCAGAAATGCCGAAGGCCGCGCCGAGCGTGGTGAACGCGGCGAAAGCCGCAGTGTCGAGGGCCGCAACACCGAAGGCCGCGCTGAGCGTGGTGAACGCGGTGGTCGCAATGGCCGTGGCGAACGCAGCGGCGAAGCCCGCAACCGCACCGAAGGTCGCCCTGAAGGCCGCACCGAACCGCGCATGGATGAACCGCGCAGCGCCGAAGCACCCCCCGTCGACACCTTGGATGCCAATGGTGACAAGCCCGCCCGCCCAGCGCGTGGTGAAGGCCGACGTGGCCGTGGCCGCCGTGGTGAGCGTTCAGCGCCAACCGGTGACAACCAGACCAACGAAGACAGCTTGCAACAACTGGCTGCACCCTCGGACGCATCAACCGTTGTGGCTCAAAACAGCGAATCCTCGCAGCCTAGCCAAGACGGTGAAGCCTTGAGCGAACGCCGTGAACGCCGCAGCCGGGACCGCTACGGCCGGGACCGCCAAGCGCGTGACAACCAAGCCGACAGTGCATCCACTTCTGAGCATGCACAAGTTCAGGCTCCCGTCCAAGCAACCGTCCACACGACGGTGGCCGCGCCTGCTGCAGCCCGCATGCCGACGGTGGGTGCTTACGACTTGCCCATCAGCAGCTTGCAAGGCGTGGCGCAATCTTCTGGCCTCGAGTGGGTCAATTCCAACCCAGAACGCATCGCCCAGGTGCAAGCGGCGATTGCCGCCGAGCCCCGTCCCACGCATGTGCCGCGCGAACGCCCACCGGTGGTGGTGATGGACGAAGGTCCTTTGATCTTGGTGGAAACCAAGCGGGATTTGGGTCAGATGCCCATGCCGTTTGACAACAGCGCTTCACATTGAAGCCGCTGGCCTAGACTTTGGCGGACAGCTTCCAGCACGCCAAAGCTTGGGCGTTGTCGCCTTTTTGCTCGGCCAATTCGGCCAAGGCTCGCCACGCTTGACGTTGTAACTCTTTGTCGGTGATGCGCGGGGCCACCTGCTCCAGCATTTGTTGGGCCTTGCCCCACAAGCCGTGGCGCAAACACACCATGCCACTGAGGTATTGCAATTCCATGCTGCGTGGGTTGGCCAAGCGGGCTTGCTCGACACGCGCCAGCCATTCGCTGTTGGGCGTCATGGCCTCCATGGCTTGGGCCAAGACCTTCACCAAGCGTTGCCGCTGCAAAGCGCTGCCGGTCTCGGGCATGCGCGTGAGTTCTTGCCACACCGGCAACAACCATTTCAAGGCCAAGGTGGCTTCACCTTCCAGCGTCAACAAGCGTTGCGCTGCATGCATGGCGATGTCCACTTGCAATCGCTCGTCTGGCAGCAAAAGTTGCCAAGAGGCTTGCAACTGTCCGCTGTCATGGCAGTCATCCAAACAAGCGATGGCCAAGCCACGCACCAAACTCAACGCCGGTGCCGCAGAAAACGCGCCGTGCTTGGCCAGCAAGCGGGCCGTGTCCAAAGCGGGCAAATGGTTTTGTCCCAAGCGATCCGCTTTCAAACGCAAACGCAGCGCCAGTGTGCGACGCGCCGTGCCATGCGGCAGCAAGCCCAAATACTGCTGCGCGGTGGCGTTGTCGCGGTCGTGCAAAGCCCAGCGCACCGCATTCAAATGCGCGGCATCCCGCAGTTCCAGTTTTTGCGCCACACGCCCCATGTCTTGGTGGGCCAGGACTTGCTGAAAGTGCTGTTCCCGCGCCGGGTGGTCGCGCAAAGCATGGGCGCTTTCAGCGGCCAACAAATGCAACAAACTGCGCATCAAGCCCAAACTGGGCAAGTTGTCGGCAGAAGCCACCGTCAGCAGGCTTTCAACTTGACTGAGCGCTTGCATGGCGGCTTTGCGCGAACGTGTGTAGCGACCGGTCATCCACAACACCATGGCGTTGAGCAAGGCGGTTTGCGCCACCCGTTCGCGTTGCTGGGCACGCCAGTTGCGTGCTTGTGCTGGCAGTTCGAACAAGGACATCACACCGCGCAATGCCAAGTAGGACAACACAAAGCCCAGCACCAAAGCAATGACCACCAGGTTCAAGGACAAGTCGACCCGGTAAGGCGGCACAAACACAGTGACCGTGCCGTACTGCTGGCTCAGACCCAGCGCCACCGAGACGGCCACACCAAACAAGGCAATCAGCCACAAAGCCAAGCGCATCTCAGCGGCCCGCCGATGCTGTGGCCAAAGCTGCCATGGTGCCGTCCAAACGAGGCAAGCTGGTCAAGCGGATTTGACCCTGCACTTGTCTCAACAAGGCTTTGGCGGTTTGACCCGGGCGGTTGGACAAATCGAAAAACTGATTCATGTCACGCTCAGCCGTGGCCAGGTCGTTGCGGGCGGTGATGGTTTGCCGCGCCAACAAACCCAAACGTGC
>JBIIPF010000093.1:0-6623 GCA_044342755.1 Limnohabitans sp.
TTCTTGCGAGGTGATGCCCTGCTTGGCCAAGTCTTGCAGTCGCTGGGCACGTTCAGCATCAAAGTGGATGGCGGCAGCCCGCCGACGTGGCATGAAGTGCAGTTGCTCGGCCAACCAATACACACCAGTCACCGTGGAGGCCATCAGCAACAGAAGTGCAAAAGAACCCTCGATGGCACCTGCGTACCAAGCGCCAGCATAGGCCACGAAACCAGCCAAGATGAATGCGGTGATGGTCGACATCAGTCTTCCACCTGCAAAATGGCCAAGAAGGCCTCCTGGGGAACTTCCACCGAACCAATTTGTTTCATGCGCTTCTTACCTGCTTTTTGTTTCTCTAGGAGTTTGCGTTTGCGACTGATGTCACCGCCATAGCATTTTGCCAGCACGTTTTTGCGCAAAGCCTTGATGCTTTCGCGCGCAATGATGTTGGCACCAATAGCGGCTTGGATGGCCACGTCAAACATTTGACGGCTGATGATCTCGCGCATCTTGGAAACCACGGCGCGGCCACGGTACTGTGACTGGGTGCGGTGCACGATGATGGACAAGGCATCCACCCTTTCGCCGTTGAGCAAGATATCGACCTTCACCACATCGGATGCGCGGTATTCCTTGAACTCGTAGTCCATGGAGGCATAGCCTCGACTGACGCTTTTGAGTTTGTCAAAGAAGTCCAACACAATTTCGCCCAGTGGCATTTCATAGGTCAGCATGACCTGCCGGCCGTGGTAGGCCATGTTGAGTTGCACGCCACGCTTTTGGTTGGCCAAGGTCATGACCGCGCCCACATAATCTTGCGGCATGTACAAATGGACTGTCACGATCGGTTCGCGAATTTCTTCCATCTTGCTGGCCTCGGGCATCTTGGAGGGGTTTTCCACCATGATGACTTCGCCGTCAGCTTTCAAAACCTCGTAGACCACGCTTGGTGCGGTGGTGATCAGGTCTTGATCGAACTCGCGCTCCAAACGCTCTTGCACGATTTCCATGTGCAGCAAGCCCAGAAAACCACAGCGAAAGCCAAAACCCAGCGCTTGCGACACCTCGGGTTCGTAGCGCAAGGAAGAATCGTTGAGCTTGAGTTTCTCCAGCGCATCCCGCAGGGAGTCGTATTGGCTGGCCTCCGTGGGGTACAAACCAGCGAACACTTGGGGCTGGATTTCTTTGAAACCGGGCAACGCTTGTTCGGCAGGCCCGAGGTTGTTGGGCAGCTTTTTCTCCAAGGTGATGGTGTCACCCACCTTGGCCGCCTGCAATTCTTTGATGCCCGCAATGATGTAGCCCACCTGGCCCGCTTCAAGGGAATCACGCGGTTCATTGGCCGGGGTGAACACACCCAGGTTGTCGGCGTTGTAGACCGTTTCGGTGGCCATCATCTTGAAGCGTTCGCCTTTGCCCAAGCGGCCATCGACCACCCGCACCAGCATGACGACACCCACGTAAGTGTCGAACCAGCTGTCAACAATCATGGCCCGCAAGGGCGCGTTGGGGTTGCCTTTCGGGGCGGGGATCTTGGCGACAACGGCTTCCAAAATATCTTCCACACCCATGCCGGTTTTGGCCGAGCAAGGAATCGCATCCGTGGCATCGATGCCGATGACATCTTCAATTTCGGCTTTGGCGTTGTCAGGGTCGGCCTGCGGCAAATCCATTTTATTGAGCACCGGCACCACCTCCACACCCAAGTCGAGGGCGGTGTAGCAATTGGCCACGGTCTGCGCTTCGACGCCTTGGCTGGCATCCACCACCAAGAGCGCCCCTTCACAAGCCGACAGCGAACGACTCACTTCATAAGAGAAGTCGACATGCCCAGGTGTATCGATCAAATTCAGGTTGTAAATCTGGCCATCGCGGGCCTTGTATTGCAGCGCAGCGGTCTGCGCCTTGATGGTTATCCCACGCTCTTTCTCAATGTCCATCGAGTCCAACACCTGCGCTTCCATCTCGCGGTCACTCAGTCCGCCGCAGCGTTGAATGATGCGGTCTGCCAGGGTGGATTTGCCATGATCAATGTGCGCGATGATCGAAAAATTTCTGATGTGGTTCATCAATGCAAGCAGTTAAGTGTTTGAATTTACAGAGGGGAAAGCCATAAAAAAGGGCGCGTCAGGTGATGACGCGCCCGGAACCAACAATCTATGGCAACTGCGATAGTTGGGACTTCATTGTAGGCAGATCGCGCCCAAGCGATAGCCCCTTGCGGCGAGTCGCTTTGACAAAGAAGGCCAATTTGGCGAAATTTATTCACAGGTTGTGCACAATTTGAGTTTGATTCCATCAGGATAACTTGTGGGTGAGCTGTGGAAGGATATGTACAAGCCAGAGATTGACCTCAAGAAGACAAAAAGCGACGATCTATATGCTCAAAATCCTTGTCTAGGTCTCTGCTTTAGATTGAAACAAATCAGATTCTATTCCTGTTGTTAGCGTGCGCCCACATTAAAAATATTTTCAGAAGTCGTTGGGAGAATCCATCAGTCAGCATTTCCAAGGGTTAACCCTTGGAAATCCTTGGTTTTCAACGCGGGCGGATCAGGACATATTGCGCCCAGTCGCCCCTTCGGAGCAAGACATTGACGGGCTTGGCTTTGTCCAAGCGACCCAAAATCTGGGCGAACGCCTTGACGTCTGGCACTTCAATGTTGCCGATTTGCATGATGACATCGCCTTCACGAATACCAGCACGCACGGCAGGTTCAGCCACTGCATCAACACGCACGCCGCCACGCAGTTTGAGTTCCTTTTTCATGGCGTCGGTCAAATCGCTGACGGTCAAGCCCAGCAGTTGCTGGCCGTCTCTGGCTGCCGGTTTGTCCGGTTTGGCCGCAGCGGTTTTCTCGGCTTCAAATTCACCCACGGTGATGGCGAAATCTTTGGTCACGCCGCGTCTCAACACAGTGATTTGGCTTTTGGTGCCCGGCTTGGTGCCGCCAACCGTGCGGGGTAAATCAGAGGACTTTTCGATGGTTTTGCCATCGAATTTCAAAATCACGTCACCCGCTTCCAAACCCGCTTTGTCAGCTGGCGAACCGGCTTCAATGCTGTTGACCAGCGCACCTTGGGGCTTGCTCAAGCCCAAAGACTCCGCAATCTCTTTGCTGACGTCGCCAATGCCCACACCCAAGCGGCCACGCTGCACCCGGCCACTGGCTCGAAGCTGCTTGCTGACGTTGTCCGCTTCATCGATGGGAATGGCAAACGAGATGCCCATGAAACCACCTGAGCGCGAATAAATTTGACTGTTGATGCCGATGACTTCACCGCGCATGTTGATCAGCGGTCCGCCCGAGTTGCCGGGGTTGATAGCCACATCCGTCTGAATAAAAGGCAAGTAGTCACCGGTGTCACGACCTTTGGCGCTGACGATGCCCGCAGTGACCGTGTTTTCCAATCCGAAGGGCGAGCCAATGGCCATCACCCATTCGCCCACCTTGAGTTTGTTCGGGTCACCCAAAGTAACCGGTGGCAAGCCGGTGGCTTCAATCTTGACCACGGCCACATCCGTGCGCTTGTCAGCGCCAATGATGCGGGCGGTGAACTCCCGCTTGTCCGTGAGTGTGACCAATACTTGTTCTGCACCATCAACCACATGCGCGTTGGTCATGATGAAGCCATCAGCGGTGAGGATGAAGCCTGAGCCCACGCCCCGCGGTTGTTCTTCAGGCTGCTGGGGGCGATTGGGGCGTCGTTGCCCCGGGGCGCCGGGCACGGGCACACCAAAAAAACGACGAAACAATTCTTGCATTTCCTCGTCCTGGCCTTCGCCAGGTGCACCAGGATTGCCGGCCACAGGGGGCTGTGCCGCTTGCTTTTCCAAAGTCCGGATATTGACCACAGAGGGACCGACTTTTTCAACCAAATCGGTGAAATCGGGCAAGGCTCGTCCTGATCCGGCGTTGTTCGCCATACCAAGAATGGGCGTTGTCATCAAGCCCATGAACAAGGATGCAGCCGCCAGCAGGGAAATCACCTGATTGCGTCGACCTAAAGACTGGATCATCTTGTTACTCTCCAAGAAAAAGGAATTGAACAGTTGTAACGTCAACCCGCCTGCCAATGCAGACTCCTCGTGAGTGACCACTAGGCTTCGGCGGTCTTTCGCCCATCAAAGGCGTTTGAACACCAAGCTGCCGTTGGTGCCACCAAAGCCGAAATTGTTCTTCACAGCAATATCGATCTTCATATCGCGTGCGGTGTTGGCGCAATAGTCCAGGTCACATTCCGGATCGGGGTTGAGCAAATTGATGGTGGGCGGCGCCTTCTGATCATGGATGGCCAGCACGGTAAACACACTTTCAATGCCGCCCGCACCACCGAGCAAATGGCCGGTCATGGATTTGGTGGAGCTGACCACCATGGACTTGGCGTGGTGGCCGAAGGCCGCCTTGATGGCATGGGTTTCGTTGATGTCCCCAAGCGGTGTGGACGTGCCATGGGCATTCAGGTAGTGCACTTGATCCGGCGAGACGCCGGCATTGTTCAAGGCACTGAGCATGGAGCGGCGCGGGCCATCCATGTTGGGGGCCGTCATGTGGCCTGCGTCGGCACTGCGGCCATAGCCCACCAGTTCGGCGTAAATTCGGGCGCCGCGTTTCTTGGCATGCTCGTATTCTTCGAGCACCATGACACCAGCACCCTCACCCAACACAAAACCGTCGCGGTCTTTGTCCCATGGGCGTGAAGCTGTTTTGGGGTCGTCGTTGCGGGTGGACAGCGCGCGCATGGCCGCAAATCCGCCCAAACCCAATGGCGAAACAGTGGCTTCGGAGCCACCGGCCACCATCACGTCGGCATCACCGTACTCAATGATGCGCCCCGCCTCACCAATGCTGTGCAAGCCGGTGGAGCAAGCCGTGGCAATGGCCAAATTGGGGCCTTTGAAGCCACAGCGCATGGACACGTGACCCGAAATCATGTTGATGATGCTGGCGGGCACGAAAAAGGGCGAAATACGGCGCGGGCCACGGGCCATCAGTTCGTCGCGCATGGTTTCGATGAGGGGCAAGCCGCCAATGCCAGAACCAATCAAGCAACCGATGCGGAATGAGGCTTCTTCATCCAAAGCGTCTCCGGTGGGCAAACCAGCATCCGCCACCGCTTGCAAACCAGCAGCCACACCCAAGTGGATGAAGCGGTCCATGGTACGGGCTTCTTTGGGTGAGATGTACTCGTCCAGATTGAAATTCTTCACTTCGCCGGCAAAGTGGCAAGCGAAAGCCGATGCATCAAAGTGGGTGATGACATCAATGCCGGACTGCCCGGCCAGAATTTGTGCCCAAGACGCTTGCGCGGTGTTTCCCACAGGAGAAACACAGCCCAAACCGGTCACGACGACGCGACGGCGACTCATGCGAAACCCCGGGGAATCAAGCTTTTTTATGGCTTAACGCGTAATCGATGGCGTTTTGCACGGTGGTGATTTTTTCAGCGTCTTCATCGGGGATTTCGATGCCAAATTCGTCTTCCAAGGCCATCACCAATTCGACGGTGTCCAAAGAGTCGGCGCCCAAATCGGCCACGAAAGCCTTTTCAGAAGTAACTTGGGACTCTTCAACGCCGAGTTGTTCGGCAATGATTTTCTTGACTCGTGCTTCAATATCGCTCATGGTTCCCTCAGAGGGTTTTGTTAACAAGTCCGCGATTTTAGCCGCGCGGACGGGTCGGCTTACTCATGGCTTGTACCAAGGCCTTCAGGCCATGTACATGCCGCCATTCACGTGGATTTCTTGACCGGTCACATAACTGGCATGGGGACCGGCCAAAAACGCCACAGCATGGGCCACATCTTCTGGCTTGCCAAGGTGTCCCAGGGGGATTTGCGACAGCAAGCCCTGTTGCTGCTCGGAAGACAAGGTGGCGGTCATGTCGGTGTCGATGAACCCAGGCGCCACGCAATTGACGGTGATGTGTCGGCTGCCCAGTTCGCGGGCCAGGGCGCGGGTCATGCCCGCCACCCCCGCTTTGGCGGCGGCGTAATTGGCTTGGCCAGGGTTGCCGGCGGCACCCACCACGCTGGTGATGTTGATGATGCGGCCATAGCGCTGCTTCATCATGGGCTTCATGACGGCGCGGCTCATGCGAAACACCGCTTTCAAATTGGTGTCGATGACCGCGTCCCAGTCGTCATCCTTCAAGCGCATGGCCAGCATGTCGCGGGTGATGCCCGCGTTGTTGACCAACACATGCAAGGCACCGGCTTGCGCCAGCACGCCATCCACCACCGCTTGCAGCTGTTCGGCGTCATTGACTTGCAGGACCAAGCCTTGGCTGCCCGCGAAAGCCGACAAGTTGTGACTGATGCGCTCGGCCCCTTCGGGGGTGGTGGCGGTGCCAAACACCTTGAAACCAGCTTGTGCCAGTTGCAATGCAATGGCGGCACCAATGCCACGTGATGCGCCGGTGACCAAGGCCACTTGAGGAGAGTTGTCTGAGGTGCTCATGTTTTAGTTGGAGGCAGGAAACAGGGCCAAGGCCTCGGCCAAAGAGGCCGGATCGAACAAAGCATTGGCATTCATCTCGGGAACGATGCGCTTGACCATGCCGGTCAAAACCTTGCCGGGGCCGCACTCGATCACGTGAGTGACGCCGAGTTGCTGCATGCCCTGCATGGTTTCCACCCA
>JBIIPF010000094.1:0-6598 GCA_044342755.1 Limnohabitans sp.
CGCTCAATTCATCGGCTTTGATGCTGTACTCGAATTGGGCGTAGCTGCCTCGCGCACCCATGCGCAAGTCTTGCACCGGCATCAAGAACAACCGCGCACCGGCTTCTTTGGACAACTTGGCTTTCAATCGGCTCACCACTTGCTCAGCTGTGGCGCGTCGCTCGGGGGGTGGCTTCAAGGTCATGAACATTTGCGCGGCGTTGCGTTGGCCGTTGCCGGTGAAGCCGGTCACGGTCAACACATCCGGGTCTGCTTGCACAATGGCCAGCATGGACTGCAAGCGCTGTTGCATGGATTGAAACGAGGTGCTTTGGTCGGCGCGGATAAAGCCGTTGATGCGACCGGTGTCTTGTTGTGGAAAAAACCCTTTGGGAATGGCGCGGTACAAACTCACGTTCAGCACAATCGTGACGAGCAACACCAACCACATCAACCACTGGTGCCGCAATGCCCATGCCAAAGAGTGTCGGTACCACTTGGCCACCTGCAGGCGTTTGCGCGGGCCTTGCTTTGGCGCATCTTGGGGCAGCCACGCCGCGCACATCATCGGCGTGGTGGTCAGCGACACCACCATGCTGGTGAGAATGGCCGCGGTCATCACCAAAGCAAACTCGTGAAACAAGCGCCCCAGCACGCCGCCCATGAACAAAATCGGAATGAACACCGCCACCAAGGAGACGCTGATGGCCACCACCGTGAAACTGATGTCCCGCGCCCCTTGCAAGCAAGCTTGTCGCAACGGCATGCCACGTTCACGCAAACGCGTGACGTTTTCCAACACCACGATGGCGTCATCCACCACAAAGCCGGTAGCAATTGTCAAGGCCATCAAACTCAAATTGTTCAAGCTGAAGCCCAGCAAATACATCACCACGCAGGTGCCCGCCAAAGACAGCGGCACAGCCACACTGGGAATCAAGGCGGTGCGCCAACGCCTTAAAAACAAGGCCACCACCAAGATCACCAAGGCCATCGACAGCACCAGTGATTTTTGAATCTCGTTCAAAGAGCCGCGAATGGTAGGTGTGCGGTCAGACACCACGGTCATGCTGACAACACTCGGGATCGATTGCTGCAAGATCGGCAGCAGGTCGCGCACCTTGTCCGCCGTTTCAATGACGTTGGCTCCAGGCTGTTGATTCAGCACCAGCAACACCGCAGGCTCACCTTGTGAGATGCCATCGGTGCGCAGGTCTTGTACCGAATCTTGCACATCGGCCACGTCTTGCAAGCGTACAGCCCGACCATCCTTGAAGCGCAGAATCAATCCAGCATAGTCCGCTGCACTGCGGGCTTGGTCGTTGGCTTCAATCTGCCACATTTGCGTCTCGTCATCCAACACCCCTTTAGGCCGGTGCGCATTCGTGCCGACCAAGGCCAAGCGCACATCCTCCAGCGACAAGCCATGTGCGGCGAGTTTGTCTGGTTGAATCGACACCCTCACCGCAGGCAATGCACCACCGCCAATGGTGACCTGCCCCACGCCATCGACTTGCGACAAACGTTGCGCCAAGATGGTCGAGGCCAAGTCGTACATCTGACCGCGCGTATAGGTGCTGGAGGTCAGCGCAATCACCAACATGGGGCTTTCTGCCGGATTGGTTTTGCGGTAGGTCGGGCGACTGGGCATGCCGCTGGGCAACAGGCTTTGTGCGGTGTTGATGGCGGCTTGGACTTCACGCGCCGCGCCATTGATGTCGCGGTTCAAATCAAATTGCAGGTTGATGCGGGTGGAGCCTTGCATCGAACTCGACGTCATTTCATTCACGCCTGCGATGTTGCCCAACGCCCGCTCCAAGGGTGTGGCCACGGTGGCCGCCATCGTCTCTGGACTTGCGCCGGGCAGATTGGCTTGCACCGAAATGGTGGGAAAACTCACTTGCGGCAAAGGGGCCACAGGCAACAAACCATAAGACAAACCACCCGCCAAGGCCACGCCCAAGCTCAGCAATGTCGTGGCGACGGGACGGTCAATGAAAAAGGCCGAGAAGTTCATGCGCTCAGTCGGGGCGTTAAACGCTTGGCCCATGCATCCAGTTGCAAATAGATGACGGGCGTGGTGAACAAGGTGAGCCACTGACTCACCAACAAGCCCCCAACCAGCGTCACGCCCAGGGGTTGACGCAATTCACTGCCCACACCGGATCCCAACATCAAAGGCAGTGCGCCCAACAAGGCACACAAGGTGGTCATCAAAATCGGTCTGAACCGCAACAAGCACGCTTGCTCAATGGCTTGCCGTGGTGTCATGCCTTGATGGCGCTCGGCATCGAGTGCAAAGTCGATCATCATGATGGCGTTTTTCTTGACTATGCCAATCAACAAAATGATGCCAATCACCGCCATCAAATCCAAATCGGTGCGCGACAGCATCAGTGCCAACAATGCGCCCAAGGCGGCAGAAGGCAAGGTGGACAAGATGGTGATCGGATGGATGTAACTTTCGTAAAGCACACCCAAGACGATGTACATGGTGACCACCGCCGCCAGCACCAACCACAGGTTGTTGGTGAGCGAGGCCTGGAAGGCCAAGGCCGCACCCTCAAAACGGGATTCGATGTTGGCTGGAACCTGCTCTGCAGCACGCAACGCCTGCCAAGTCGTTTCGATGGCTTGCACAGCCTCACCCAAAGAGGCTTGTGCGGAAGGTTCAAAAGACACCGTGACCGCTGGAAACTGACCCACATGCAAGATGCTCAACTGCGCGGCACGCTCTTCAATGCTGGCCACGCTGCTGAGCGGCACTGGGGTGCCCGAACTGGCGGGCACCATCAAACGTGACAAGGCGGCTGGACCCAAGCGGTCTTGCGACTGCACCTCCAGCACCACGCGGTACTGGTTGCTTTGCGTGAAGATGGTGGAGACCAAGCGTTGTCCAAAGGCGTTGTAGAGCGCGTTGTCGATGGCCAGCACACTGACACCCAAGCGGCTGGCGGCTTCACGGTCGATGCGCACATAAGCTTGCAAACCTTGGTTTTGCAAATCAGAGGCCACCTCGCCCAAGTCCGGATGGCCCTGCAATTGTTCTTGCAATCGCGCCGACCAAACCCCCAAGGCCTGCATGTCTGGGCCGCTCAATAAAAATCGATATTGGGTTCGCGCCACCCGGTCTTCGAGTGTCAAGTCTTGCAGCGGTTGCAGGTACATGCGCATGCCACTGAGATTGGATGCAGCTTGGTTCAGGCGCTGCAAAATCTCTGGCAAAGGCGCATCTCGTTGGTGTTTGGGCACCAGGTTGATGGTCATGCGGCCTGTGTTCATGCTGGTGTTGGGTCCATCGACACCAATGAAAGAGGTGAGGCTTTGTACCGCCGGGTCCTTCAGCAAGGATTGCGCCAAGGCTTGTTGGCGTTCAGCCATGGCCGTGAAAGACGTGGATTGCGTGGCTTCGGTGATGACTTGGATCGCACCAGTGTCTTGCAGCGGGAAAAATCCTTTGGGTATCCATGCATACAGGCCCACAGTGAGCAACACCGTGGCGGCAAATACCCAAGTGGTTTGCAGCGGATGGTTCAACACTGTTTTGAGCGCCACAGCATACCGGTCTATCAAGGCTTGTAGCCAAGCTGGGTTGTGCATCTGCGCACTGTCTGCACGGTTCAAAACGGGGCGCAACAAATGTGCGCACATCATCGGCGTGAGTGTGAGCGACACCAAGGCCGAAATCAGGATGGCCACCGCCAAAGTGATGGCGAACTCGTGGAACAAGCGCCCCACCACATCGCCCATGAACAGCAACGGAATCAGCACGGCCACCAACGAAAACGTGAGCGACAAAATCGTGAAGCCAATTTGTCGCGCCCCTTCCAACGCCGCTTGCAAGGGCGTGGTGGGCCGTTGCGGGTCTTGCAAATAGCGTGCGATGTTCTCGATCATCACGATGGCGTCGTCCACCACAAAACCGGTGGCCACCGTGAGCGCCATCAATGTGAGGTTGTTGATGGAAAAACCCGCCAAATACATGAAACCAAAGGTGCCCACCAAGGACAAGGGCACCACCACGCCTGGAATGATGGTGGCAGCGGCACTGCGCAAAAACAAAAAGATGACCATCACCACCAAGGCCACCGAGAGCATGAGTTCAAACTGCACATCACGCACCGAAGCACGAATGGTGACGGTGCGGTCGGTCATCACTTGCATGTCCACACTGGGGGGCAAGGACGCTTTCAAAGATGGCAGCAATGCTTGAACCCGCTCCACCACTTCAATCACATTCGCACCCGGCTGACGTTGGATGTTCAAGATGATGGCGGATTCTTCGTTGGCCCAAGCCGCTAAACGGTTGTTCTCAGGTGCTTCGACGATGGTGGCCACATCACGCAAGCGCAACGGGTTGCCACGCACATAGGCCAAGACCATGTTGGCGTACTCGTCCACCGAACGCAGTTGGTCATTCGCATCCAAACTCGATGCCCGCGCAGGACCATCCAGACTGCCTTTGGCCATGTTCACATTGGCTTGGTTGATGGCATTGCGCACATCGTCCAAGGAAAACCCAGATGCGGCCAAGGCTTGGCTGTTCACCTGCACCCGTACCGCTGGTCGCTGACCGCCTGCAATGCTGACCAAGCCGACGCCTGCGACTTGCGACAAGCGCATGGCCAACCGGTTCTCCACCATGTCGTGCACTTGGGTCATCGGCAAGCTGCCCGAACTGATGGCCAAGCTGAGGATGGGCGCGTCGGCCGGATTGACCTTGCTGTATGCCGGGGACATCGGCAAGTCGTTGGGCAAGACACTGGAGGTGGCATTGATCGCCGCTTGCACTTGTTGCTCTGCCACATCAAGTGGCAGCTTCAAGGAGAACCGCAAAGTGATGACCGAAGCCCCCCCTGAACTCACCGACGTCATCAAGGCCAAGCCAGGCATCTGACCAAACTGGCGCTCCAGCGGTGCGGTGATGGACGCGGTGATGACTTCCGGGCTGGCACCCGGGTACAAGGTGCTGACTTGAATCGTGGGGTAGTCCACCTGCGGCAGCGAGGCGACTGGTAGAAAACGATAGGCCAACAAACCACTCAGCAACAAAGCCACCATCAACAACGAGGTGGCCACTGGCCGCAAGATGAACAAACGCGAGAAATTCATGGTTTGGCGGGCATCACCACCTCGACCGTGCTGCCATTGCGCAATCGGTCTGCGCCATCAGTCACGACCCGCTCACCCACTTTCAATTCGCCTTGCACGGCCTGCCATTCGCCGTCTACAGCCAACAACTGCACGTTTTGCAAACGGATGCTGTTGTCAGCCTGCACCACACAGACAAAGGTGCCTTGCGCACCGCGTTGGATGGCTTGTGTGGGTACCACCAAGGCGTTTTTCAAAGTATCGAGTTCCAAACGAATTTGCGCGAACTGGTTTGGAAACAGCAGGCCTTCTTTGTTGTCCAACGTGGCCTTGAGTTTCAAAGTGCCGGTGGCCACATCGATGGCGTTGTCCGTGGTGCTGACCCGCCCTTGCGCCAAACGGTGTTGCCGATCCCGGTCCCAGGCTTGCACGGGCAAGGCTTGTCCGGCTTTGAGTTTGCGCATGATCAGCGGCACATGCCCCTCGGGCACCGCAAACACCACGGCCATGGGTTGGGTTTGCGTGATGCTGACCAAGCCATTGGGGTCGCTGGCCCGCACCAAGCTGCCCAATTCGGATTGCTTCAAGCCCAAGCGACCACTGATCGGTGCGGTGACTTTGGTGTAGGAAAGCTGCAAACGCGCTGCTTCAACTTGCGCTTGATTGGCTTGCACGGTGCCTTGCAACTGACCCACGAGTGCAGCTTGGGTTTCCACCTGTTGTCGGGCAATGGCGTCTTTGCTGAGCAGGTCTTGATAGCGTTGCAAATCAAGTTGTGCGTTTTTCAATTGTGCGGTGTCGCGTGCCAACTGACCTTGCGCTTGGTTGAGTTGGGCTTCATAGGCGCGAGCGTCAATCTCAGCCAGCACCTGACCAGCTTGCACCCACTGGCCTTCAGTGAAACGCACCGCCTTGAGTTCGCCATCCACCTTGGCCCGGACCACAGCGGTGTTGAGCGCCGTGAGTGTGCCCAATGCGTCAACACTTTGGCGAATGTCCATTTGTTTGACTTCAACAGCACTGACCGGTGTATTTTTGCCAGCGCCGCCCTCTTTGTTGCCAGGGCGAACCATGCCTTTGGTTTTATCCGCGTTTTGGTCGGTCGCCTTGCCTGAGACTTGCTGGGCCGTGGTCGTGCTGAGGCTCATCCACTGTTTGATCTCGGGGTACCACCAAGCTGTGGCGACACCCAACACCATCACCATCACAGCAAGCCATTTGGAACGCATTAAATTTTGTTTCACGAAAGACATGTCAAGCATTCAAATTCAGGTCAGTTGACATATTAACCCTCGACCATGTCCCTGCGCCGAAGGGGACTAAAGCAGTTGTTCAAATAAAATGTGCAATACCTGCGCAGACCATGCTGAGGATGATGGTGGTGGTGAATGGAATGAAAAATTCACGGCCAAACATTCGAAAGCGCAGGTCACCGGGCAAACGGCCCAAACCTATTTTGCTCAGCCACGGCGTGATGCCTTGAATCAGCAGCAACACCACGAACACCACGATCAGCCAGCGAATCATG
>JBIIPF010000095.1:0-6583 GCA_044342755.1 Limnohabitans sp.
GCTTCTTGGGCCAGCGCTGGCGATTGCAGGGCCCAGGCCAAGCCCAAACCGCAAATCACGCTCAACAATTGTTGAAACGAAAAGAGAACAGTGGTGGAGATGGTTCGCATGGTCAGACAAGTTTAGTATAAAAGTGGCAGTGGCTACTGGTCGTAGCGCTCCTCCTTGCCGCTGTCTGCGGCGCCGTTGCCGTCGTCCTTGTCGGCTGCACCACGCCGGGTTTGCGCCTTGCGTCGCTGCATGAAGGCGTCACGAACGAAGGCGTATTTGTCCAGCGCCACCTGGTCCAGCTGCCGGTCCATGCCCAAAAACCCAGCCCGCCTGTCAATCAAGCGCAAAGCTGTGCCGGTGTAACGGGTGGCTGTGGGATCGACGCTGGTCCAGAGGTTTTGTTCCATGTCCACCGCCAAGCCCACCGTGTCGCGCACATTGGACGGGCCAAAAATGGGGAGTACCACATACGGGCCAGCGGGCACGCCCCAGTAGCCCAAGGTTTGGCCAAAGTCGGCGTTGTGGCGTTGCAGCCCCAGGCGGGTTCCCCAATCAAACAGGCCATAAACGCCAAACACCGAGTTGACGGCCACGCGCAAACCGGTTTCGGCGGTTTCCATCGGCTTGAGTTGGAGCGCGTTGTTGGCCGTGGACCAAATGTCGGCCAGGTTGCCAAAGAAATTACCAACCCCCTCGCGAAGCAACTCGGGTGCCACTTGCTGGTATTGCACCGCCACCGGCCTGAGCAGGCTGCGATCCAGGCTGTCATTGAAATCGCTGACCCGGCGATTGGTGGTTTCAAACGGGTCCTGCGGGTTCAAGCCTTGATCGGGCAGGCTGGCACAACCGACCGAAAAGACGCTCAGACTTGCCAACACCATGCCGTGGATCAAACGCCCATTCATGTTTCATTGCCCGCTGGTTTGATCGGCGGGCGCGGCCGCCTTGTCGTACAAAAAGCGGCTGATCAGGTTTTCCAACACCACCGCCGATTGGGTGGCTTGCAAACGATCACCGGCTTTCAAATTGGCGGTATCTGCACCGGCCTCAATGCCAATGTATTGCTCACCCAACAAACCGCTGGTGAGGATTTTCAAAGAACTGTCTTGGGGGAATTGGTACTGTTGGTCCAGGGCCAAAATCACCTCGGCCTGAAAACGCTTGTCGTCAAAGCGGATGTCTTGCACCCGGCCCACCACCACCCCCGCGCTTTTCACCGGCGCTTGTTTTTTCAAGCCTCCAATGTTGTCAAACAAGGCACTGACCGCATAGGTTTTTTGCCAGCTGAAGCTGAGCAAATTGGCCGATTGCAAGGCCAAAAACAGCAGTGCTGCGGCACCCAGCAGCACCAAAAAACCCACCCACACATCGGTTGTCGAGCGTTGCATCGTTAGTCTTCCTTCTTCACAACTTGAACATCAGCGCGGTCAATACAAAATCCAGCGCCAACACCGTCAGCGAGGCCATCACCACGGTGCGCGTGGTGGCCCGCGCCACGCCATCGGGTGTAGGCTGGGCTTCAAAGCCTTGGCGCAGCGCGATGAAGCTGACGGTGAAACCAAACACCAAGGTTTTGATGACACCGTTGCCGACATCGGCCCAGACATCCACGCCATCGCGCATTTGACCCCAAAACGAACCGGCATCGACGCCGATCATGACCACGCCGACCAACCAGCCGCCGATGATGCCGACTGCGCTGAAAATCGCACCCAAGATGGGCATGACCAAGACACCTGCCCAAAACCGTGGTGCCAAGATGCGTTGAACCGGATCGATGGCCATCATTTCCATGGCACTGAGTTGCTCGCCGGCTTTCATCAAACCAATTTCGGCGGTGAGCGAGGTGCCAGCGCGCCCGGTGAACAACAAGGCCGAGATCACCGGGCCAAGTTCGCGCACCAGGCTCAGCGCCACCAACAAGCCCAGCGCCGAGGCCGAACCAAAACGCTGCAAAGTGTTGTAGCCCTGCAAAGCCAACACAAAGCCGACAAACAAACCCGACACCGAGATGATGGCCAAGGAATAGTTGCCCAAGAAATGCATGTGGTCGCGCACCAGGCCAAAGCGGCGCAAGCAAGCCGGTGCCAACAGAATGAGTCGCACAAACAAAGCAGTGGCGTGCCCCACATCGGCCAACCAAGCGCGGGTGGCGCCACCGACACGCGCGATGAAATTCATCATGCGCGCTCCTTGGCCACGCCATAGTCTTGGGCAGCATCTTGGGCGGGGTAATGGAAACGCACCGGCCCTTCGGGTGCAGCGCTGACAAACTGGTGCACCAGCGGATCGGTGCTGTGGCGCACTTCTTCAGGCGTGCCTTGGGCGGCAATGCGGCCATTGGCCAAAATCACCACCTTGTCGGCGATGCGAAAGGTTTCTTCCAGGTCGTGCGAGACCACGATGCTGGTCAAGCCCAGCGCGTCGTTGAGTTGACGAATCAACCGCGCGGCGGTGCCCAAGGAGATGGGATCGAGACCAGCAAACGGTTCGTCATACATCATGAGTTCGGGGTCAAGCGCCATGGCACGGGCCAAGGCCACGCGTCGCGCCATGCCGCCAGAAATTTCGCTGGGACGCAAATCACGCGCACCGCGCAAACCCACGGCTTCGAGTTTCATCAAGACGATGTCGCGCACCATGGTTTCTGGCAAATGCGCGTGTTCACGCAAGGGAAAGGCCACGTTGTCAAACACGCTCATGTCGGTGAACAAGGCGCCGAACTGGAACAACATGCCCATGCGACGCCGCGCTTGGTAGAGCTGTTCTTTGTTCAAGCGCCCAATGTCTTGTTGTTCAAACAGCACCGCGCCCGATTGCGCTCGGTGTTGCCCGCCAATCAGGCGCAGCACCGTGGTTTTGCCGCCGCCCGAGGCGCCCATGAGCGCCGTGACTTTGCCGCGCGGCACTTGCAAGCTGACACCCTCCAACACCGGTCTGTCGCCATAGCCAAAGTGGATATCGCGCAGTTCAACGAGGTGGGGGGAGCCAGTGGTCATCTTGGCAGTGTACTGTCGCCCATCAAGAATTGGTCGATGGTGCGAGCAGCCTGGCGGCCTTCACGGATGGCCCAGACCACCAAAGACTGGCCACGGCGAATATCACCCGCTGCAAACACCTTGGGCACATTGGTGATGTAGCCGCTGCCTTCTTCGGTATGGGCTTTGGCGTTGCCACGGGCGTCTTTGTCCACACCAAAGGCTTCCAGCACCGACGCCACCGGGTTGGTGAAACCCATGGCCAAGAGCACCATGTCGGCTTTGTGGATTTCTTCCGTGCCAGGCACTTCGGTGAGCTTGCCGTCCTTCATTTCCACGCGCACGGTTTTCAAACCCGTGAGACGACCTTTTTCACCGATGAATTCTTTGGTGGAAATGGCGAACTCGCGTTTGAGCACACCTTTCTCGTTGCCCTCGTCATGGCTTGAACTGGTGCGCATTTTCAGCGGCCAATACGGCCACACCAGCGGTTTGTTTTCCTGCTCGGGAGGCATGGGCATGACCTCAAATTGTTCGACGCTGACAGCCCCGTGGCGGGTGCTGGTGCCGACGCAATCGGAGCCGGTGTCGCCGCCCCCGATGACGATGACGTGTTTGCCATCGGCACGCAATTGGTCTTTGATTTTGTCGCCCGCGTTCACCTTGTTTTGCTGCGGCAAAAACTCCATGGCGAAATGCACACCATCGAGATCACGACCGGGCACGGGCAAATCGCGTGAGACTTCCGAGCCGCCGGTCAGCAGCACCGCATCGAATTCTTTTTTCAGCTGTTCGGCGCTGATGCTTTCTTTGGCCCAGTTGGTGACCTTGCTGTCTTTGGGCCAGTCGCCGACCAAGACGCCGGTTTTGAAGACCACGCCTTCGGCTTGCATTTGCTCGACGCGGCGATCGATGTGGCTTTTTTCCATTTTGAAGTCGGGGATGCCATAGCGCAGCAAACCACCGACACGGTCGTTCTTTTCGAACACCGTGACCGCATGCCCCACACGCGCGAGCTGTTGGGCCGCCGCCATACCGGCTGGGCCAGCGCCGATGACGGCCACTTTCTTGCCGGTTTTGTGCGCGGCGGGCTGGGGTTGGACCCAGCCTTCAGACCAGCCTTTGTCGATGATGGCGTGCTCGATGGATTTGATGCCCACCGCGTCGTCATTCACGTTCAAGGTGCAAGCTGCTTCACATGGTGCGGGGCAGATGCGGCCTGTGAACTCGGGAAAGTTGTTGGTGCTGTGCAAAACCGTGAGCGCGTTTTGCCATTGGTTGTTGAACACCAAATCGTTGAAGTCGGGGATGATGTTGTTGACCGGGCAACCGCTGTTGCAAAACGGTGTGCCGCAATCCATGCAGCGCGCACTTTGGGTTTTGGCTTGCTCGGGCGACAAAGCCACAACAAACTCTTTGTAATGTTTCAAGCGCTCGGGCACGGGCTTGTAGCCCTCTTCCACACGCTCGAATTCCATGAAGCCAGTGATTTTTCCCATGATCTGATCCTGTGGTGCTTAAGACTTGGCCGTGGCTTTTTTCGCCTTGGCAGGTTTGTCGGTGGCCGCGGCCAATTCGCCGAGCGCGCGTTTGTATTCGTTAGGGAAGACCTTGACGAACTTGGCTCGAGCTTGGTCCCAGTTGTCCAACAAGGCGCGGGCGCGCTTGGAGCCGGTCCAGCGGTGGTGGTCTTCCAGCAATTTTTTCAGCTGCGCTTCATCGCTTTGGCCGCGGTGCCACAAAGCTTGGGGCACGGCAGCGGTTTGGTCTTTGTCGCTGAGCAGGGGTTCCATGCTCACCATGGCGGTGTTGCAGCGTTTGTCAAACTGGCCGTCTTCGTTGTAAACGTAGGCGATGCCCCCACTCATGCCGGCGGCGAAGTTGCGCCCGGTGTTGCCCAACACGACGACGGTGCCGCCCGTCATGTACTCGCAACCATGGTCGCCCGTGCCTTCGACCACCGCGGTGGCACCGGACAAACGAACGGCAAAACGCTCACCGGCGACGCCGCTGAAAAACGCTTCGCCGCTGGTGGCGCCATACAAGACGGTGTTGCCGACAATGATGTTGGACACGGCCTCACCCCGGAAGTCGATGCTGGGGCGCACGATGACGCGTCCGCCCGACAAGCCTTTGCCGGTGTAATCGTTGGCGTCACCAATCAAATACAGCGTGATGCCCTTGGCCAAGAACGCGCCAAAGGATTGGCCACCGGTGCCCTCGAGTTGGATGCGCAGCGTGTCGTCGGGCAAACCTTCGGGGCGCACTTGCGTGAGCGCACCCGACAACATGGCCCCCACGGAACGGTTGACGTTGCGGGCGACTTCCATGAACTGCACCTTCTCGCCCTTGTCGATGGCAGCGCGGCTTTTCTCAATCAGCACCTTGTCCAAGGCTTTGTCCAAACCGTGGTCTTGGGTTTGCGTGTGAAACAGCGCTGTGCCTTCTGGCACCGCTGGCATGGCCAGCAAACGGCTGAAGTCCAAGCCCTTGGCCTTCCAATGTTCCACGCCTTTTTTCATGTCGATCAAATCGGCGCGGCCGATGAGGTCATCGAACTTGGCGATGCCCAGTTGCGCCATGATGTGGCGCACTTCTTCGGCAATGAAGAAGAAATAGTTGACGACATGCTCGGGCTTGCCAGAGAACTTTTGACGCAGCACCGGGTCTTGCGTGGCCACGCCCACAGGGCAGGTGTTCAAGTGGCATTTGCGCATCATGATGCAGCCTTCCACCACCAGCGGTGCGGTGGCGAAACCGAATTCATCGGCACCCAGCAAAGCACCAATGGCGACATCGCGGCCGGTTTTCATTTGGCCGTCGGTTTGCACCCGAATGCGGCTGCGCAAACCATTGAGCACCAAGGTTTGCTGGGTTTCGGCCAAACCGATTTCCCATGGGCTGCCTGCGTGTTTGATGGACGACCAGGGCGAGGCACCGGTGCCACCGTCATGACCCGCAATCACCAC
The DNA here is from genome assembly GCA_044342755.1 of Limnohabitans sp. GTDB lineage: Bacteria > Pseudomonadota > Gammaproteobacteria > Burkholderiales > Burkholderiaceae_C > Limnohabitans. The sequence continues at coordinate 5,939 of JBIIPF010000095.1, forward strand.
ATGGTCGGCCTTGCACTTGGCCACACCCGCTGCAATGGTGCCCACACCCACCTCAGACACCAGCTTGACGCTGATGTCGGCGTGCGGTGCCACGTTTTTCAAATCGTGGATGAGTTGCGCCAAGTCTTCGATGGAATAAATGTCGTGGTGCGGGGGTGGCGAGATGAGGCCCACACCCGGCACCGAGTAACGCAAGAAACCGATGTACTCAGAGACTTTGGTGCCAGGCAATTGACCGCCCTCACCCGGCTTGGCCCCTTGCGCCATCTTGATCTGGATTTGATCGGACGACGACAGGTACTCGGCGGTGACGCCAAAGCGGCCAGACGCCACTTGCTTGATTTTGGAGCGCAAAGAATCGCCGGCCAACAGAGGCATGTCAACTTCGACTTGCTTGTCGCCAATCACGCTCTTCAAGGACTCGCCCGCTTTGATCGGGATGCCTTTGAGTTCGTTGCGGTAACGCGCCGGGTCTTCACCGCCTTCGCCGGTGTTGCTCTTGCCGCCGATGCGGTTCATGGCCACGGCCAAGGTGGCATGCGCTTCAGTGGAAATGGAGCCCAGCGACATGGCCCCGGTGGCAAAGCGTTTGACGATTTCAGTGGCGGGCTCGACTTGGTCGAGGGGAATGGCTTTGCTCGGATC
>JBIIPF010000096.1:0-6571 GCA_044342755.1 Limnohabitans sp.
TGTGGCCAATCTCAAACACCGAAGGCAAGCGCTTCATGATGGTGTCCACGCCCAGGTGGTCCAACTTCAGGTGCACATAGTCTTTGTTGGGGCCGCAGCCACGGCCTTCCTTGATTTCCTGGTCCATGCAGCGGGACACGAAGTCGCGTGGGGCCAAGTCTTTCAAGGTCGGCGCATAACGCTCCATGAAACGTTCGCCCAAGCTGTTGAGCAAAATCGCGCCTTCGCCACGGCAGCCTTCGGTCAGCAACACACCAGCACCGGCCACGCCCGTGGGGTGGAATTGCCAAAACTCCATGTCTTCCAAGGGGATGCCCGCGCGTGCCGCCATGCCCAAACCGTCGCCGGTGTTGATGAAGGCGTTGGTGGAGGCCGCAAAAATACGGCCAGCGCCACCGGTGGCCATCAGCACGGTCTTGGCTTCCAAGATGTGCAGGTCGCCGGTTTCCATTTCCAAGGCCGTGACACCCACCACATCACCTTCGGCGTCGCGGATCAGGTCTTGCGCCATCCATTCGACAAAGAAATTGGTGTTGGCTTTCAAGTTCTGCTGATACAAGGTGTGCAGCATCGAGTGACCAGTGCGGTCGGCCGAGGCGCAGGCGCGTTGCACCGACTTTTCGCCGTAGTTGGAGGTGTGACCACCAAAAGGGCGTTGGTAAATGGTGCCATCGGGGTTGCGGTCAAAGGGCATGCCCATGTGTTCCAACTCGTAAACCACTTTCGGGGCTTCGCGGCACATGTATTCAATGGCGTCTTGGTCGCCCAACCAGTCCGAGCCTTTGACGGTGTCGTAGAAGTGGTAGTGCCAGTTGTCTTCGGACATGTTGCCCAGTGAGGCGCCAATGCCGCCTTGGGCCGCCACAGTGTGCGAGCGGGTGGGGAACACTTTGGAGAGCACCGCTACGTTCAAGCCAGCGCGTGAGAGTTGCAGCGAAGCGCGCATGCCGGAGCCGCCAGCGCCAACAATGACCACATCAAAACGGCGGCGGGGAAGGGAAGAGCGTGTCATCTGTCAAAGTCTCCAAAGAACCTGAACCGCCCAGCCCAAACAAGAGAGCAACCAGACGATGGTGAAAAGGTGCAGCGCCAAGCGCAAACCGACGGGCTTGATGTAATCCATCCAGATGTCGCGCATGCCGACCCAGACGTGGTAGGACAGGGCCAAGAAGATGGAAAACGTGAGGGCCTTCATCCACTGTGGGCTGAAGATACCGGCCCATTGGTCATAGCCGATCTCTCCACGCGAAAAAATCACTTGCACCAACACCAGCGCGGTGAACAAGGCCATGAGCGCGGCGGTGAGGCGTTGCGCCATCCAGTCGCGCAAACCGTAGTGCGCACCCACCACCAAACGTTTGGAACCTATTTTGTCTGTCATGTTTCAGCTCCTTGAATCAATACAGGCCAAACAATTTGGCACCCAACAGCACGGTCAGACCGATGCTTGTTGCCAAGGTGAAGATGGCACTGGAGCGGCCAAATTCTTTGCTGACCGAGTGGGTGGCGTCCATGTACAAATGGCGCAAACCGGCGATCAGGTGGTGCAAATAAGCCCAGATGAGCGCCAAAGTGACCAAGCTGATGAACCAACTGGGGTACCAGCCGATGCCGCCGTTGTAAGCGGCCTTGAATTTGGCAAATGAGTATTCGGATGAGACGGATTTATCGAACAACCAGATGATGAAGGGCAGCAACACAAACATCAAGGCACCGCTGACACGGTGCAGGATGGACACCCAACCGGCCGGGGGCAGGCGGTAGGTGGGCAGGTCGTTGAAGGCGTTGATGTTGCGAAACTCTGGCCTTGATGGGGCTTTGTCGGTCATGCGTCAGGCTTTCTCGGGGTCGTTTTGGGGACGGGAAACGGGCTTTTCGGGGCAGAACGGATCATTCTATTGCAATGCACAAAAATGACAGTTGGCTTGCATTCAAATGACTACCAATCAATTCAAATCGTTCAAATAGTGGTGGTGATCGGTGCGGTAGACGCCAATTCGCCACTCCATCGGGGTGTCTTGGTAGGTGTAGGACAAGCGCTCGACCCGCAACAGCGGGGCGTTGCCAGCCACTTGCAGCAGGTGCGCCTCGTCCGGGGTGGGGTTGACCGCCCGCAGTTTTTCCTGGGCGCGCAGCATCCGGATGCCAAATTCAGCCTCAAACAAGGCGTACATCGGGCCAGTGTCGCGACTCAAGCGCTCAGCGGTCAGACCCTTGAAGGGCGCGCCGGGGAGCCAAATGTCTTCAAAAATCGTGGGCACCGAGCCAAACGACAACACACGGCGTACCTGAAACACCGGGTCGCCACTGGACATAGCCAGGGCTTGGGCCACGTCTTTCGGGGCTTTCAGGCGTTTGCAGTCAACGATTTGACGTTGCGCCGGACCTTGGCTGATGAAATCACCTTGGTCGGGTTTCAACTTTAAAAAACGAAACTGCACTTGCTGCTCGGCATGGGTGGCCACAAAAGTGCCTTTGCCCTGGCGACGCACCAGCAAATGGTTTTTGGCCAGCTCGTCAATGGCCTTGCGCACCGTGCCTTGGCTGACTTTGTAGCGGGCTGCCAGCTCGAATTCACTGGGAATCGGGTCGCCCGGCTTCCACTCGCCCAGCTGCAGGCTTTGCAGGACCAGGCTTTTGATCTGCTGATAAAGTGGACTGAAGGCAGGCGATGCCGGCACGGGTGTGTCGGTCCATTCAGCGCTGTTTTCTGCTGTAGTTGAGGGATTCACGGTAGACGCGTCAGGCTCTGGTCATGATCGAGCCGCTATCATATCTTCTATAAGACACATGTCTGCTGGTTGTCCAGCTGGCGTCTGCCCCCGCAAAAGTCTTTTCTTTTTTTTCATTTCGGAGATTTCTCATGAGCAAAAAGCCCGTCCGCGTTGCCGTTACCGGCGCAGCAGGTCAAATCGGTTACGCCTTGCTGTTTCGCATCGCCTCTGGCGAAATGCTGGGCAAAGACCAGCCCGTCATCCTGCAATTGTTGGAAATTCCCGATGAAAAGGCGCAAAAATCCCTCAAGGGCGTGATGATGGAGTTGGAAGACTGCGCCTTCCCCCTGTTGGTGGGCATGGAAGCCCACGCCGACCCGATGACTGCCTTCAAAGACACCGACTACGCCTTGTTGGTGGGTTCACGTCCTCGCGGCCCCGGCATGGAGCGCGCCGAACTGTTGTCCATCAACGGTGCCATCTTCACCGCCCAAGGCCAAGCCCTGAACGCCGTGGCCTCGCGCAACGTCAAAGTGCTGGTGGTGGGCAACCCCGCCAACACCAATGCCTACATCGCCATGAAATCCGCGCCCGATTTGAAGCCCGGCAATTTCACCGCCATGCTGCGCTTGGACCACAACCGTGCACTCTCGCAAATCGCGGCCAAAACCGGCAAAGCCGTGGCTGACATTGAAAAACTGTGCGTCTGGGGCAACCACTCGCCCACCATGTACGCCGATTACCGTTTCGCCACCATCAAGGGCGAGTCGGTGAAAGACATGATCAACGACCAAGAATGGAACGCCAACGTGTTCCTGCCCACCGTGGGCAAGCGTGGTGCCGCCATCATTGAAGCGCGTGGTTTGTCTTCGGCTGCTTCAGCTGCCAACGCCGCCATCGACCACATGCGCGACTGGGCGCTGGGCACGCACGGCAAATGGGTCACCATGGGCATTCCTTCACAAGGTTGGTATGGCATTCCCAAGGACGTGATGTTTGGCTTCCCCGTCACTTGTGAAAACGGCGAATACAAAGTGGTGGAAGGTTTGGCCATCGACGCGTTCAGCCAAACCTGCATCGACAAGACTTTGAAAGAGTTGACCGACGAGCAAGCGGGCGTGGCCCACTTGCTCAAGTAAGTCGCTTGATTTGGACCCGTTGCATGAGCCAGGTTGCACCCCCTGAAACCTCGCTTCGGGCGGGTGCGCATCCGCGTGATGTGCTGCAAGGGGCGCAAGCGGGTGCCATCACGCTGCCTGTTTGTGACCACTACAGCGGCGTTGAAGTGCGCATGCGCAAAAGCTTGCAATTGCAGGCCGAGATGACGCAAGAGTTTGGCGTTTGCGTGTTCGACGTCACGCTCGATTGTGAAGACGGTGCGCCAGTGGGCGGCGAGGCCGAGCATGCCGCGCTGGTGTCCGAACTCGCCTTGGCTGCCGCACCCCAGGCCCGCGTGGCCGTGCGGGTGCATCCGGTAGACCACCCCGCGTTTCATGCCGACATTCAAACCATTGTGGGCCGGGCTGGTGCGCGTTTATGCCACATCATGGTGCCCAAAGTCGAGACGCTGGACGACGTGGTGTTGGCGGTCAAAGCCTTGGATGCCGCTGGTGCCCCACACTTGCTGGTGCATGCCCTCATTGAGTCACCCGCTGCGGTGCACCGCGCCTTTGACATCGCCGCGCATCCGCGCTTGCAGTCCTTGAGTTTTGGTTTGATGGACTTTGTGTCTGCGCATGGTGGTGCGATTCCCGCCGACGCCATGGGCAGCGCGGGGCAGTTCAGTCATCCGTTGGTGGTGCGCGCCAAACTTGAAATCGCCAGTGCTTGTCATGCGCACGGCAAGGTGCCGTCGCACAGCGTGGTCACCGAATTCAGCGATGCCACCGCCATGGAAAACGCCGCGCGTGTGGCCTCGCAAACCCTGGGCTTCACCCGCATGTGGAGCATCCATCCATCGCAAATTCGACCTATCTTGCAGGCCATGGCACCTTCTGAAAAAGACATCGCGCTGGCTTGCGAGGTGTTGCTGGCCGCGCAACAAGCCGCTTGGGCACCCATCAGCCATGGCGGTCGGTTGCACGACCGCGCCAGTTACCGCTTCTTTTGGCAGGTGCTCGAGCGGGCTCACGCCACGGGCCGCGCCATGCCCACCGAAGCCCAGCCGTTTTTCAAGCCGTGACAAACAAAATGACATCGACCATCGTGCTGTGCACTTGTTTGCTGCTGCTGTGGCAAGCGTCGTTTGCCTTGGCGCAAGACCGGCCGCATGTGTACCTGGGCCGTTTTCCTTGCGAGGCCAATCAAATCGTCAGCCTGCAAGAAGTGCCGAATGCACCTGGGCAGTACCTGTTGCATTTCAAAAAATTCAAATTCAAATTGGTGGCGGTCTCTACCCATTCCGGCGTGGTGCGCTTGGAAGACCCGTTCAGTGGCGCCACCTGGGTGCAGCTCAACAGCAAGTCGATGCTGATGGACAGCCGTCGTGGCCAGCGCTTGGTGGACGACTGCCAGCACCCCACCCAAAAAGCCATGGCCGAGGCGATGAAAACCACGCCGGACCAACCTTTGATCGAGGTCGACACCTCGACCCGATGACCGATTTATTTTCAGGAGAACCTCATGTTGAAAGCTTACCGAGACCATGCCGCTGAACGCGCCGCTTTGGGCATTCCACCCCTGCCGTTGGACGCCAAGCAAACCGCAGAACTGATTGAACTCATCAAGGCGCCGCCCGCTGGTGAAGACGTTTTCCTGATGGACTTGCTGACCCACCGCGTGCCCCCCGGCGTGGACGACGCCGCCAAAGTGAAGGCCTCGTTTTTAGCCGCTGTGGCGCATGGCGAATTGAAAGTGGGCTTGGTCTCCAAGTCCAAAGCCACCGAGTTGCTGGGCACCATGGTGGGCGGCTACAACGTGCACCCGCTCATCGAATTGCTTGATGACGCTGAAGTGGCCGGTGTGGCCGCAGACGCCTTGAAGAAAACCTTGTTGATGTTCGACTTCTTCAACGACGTGGCCGACAAAGCCAAAGCGGGCAACGCCAAAGCCAAAGACGTGATGCAAAGCTGGGCGGATGCCGAGTGGTTCACCAGCCGCCACGAAGTGGATCAAAAAATCACGGTCACCGTGTTCAAGGTGCCCGGCGAAACCAACACCGACGATTTGTCACCCGCGCCTGATGCTTGGAGCCGCCCCGACATCCCCTTGCACTACTTGGCGATGCTGAAAAACACCCGCGAAGGTGCAGCTTTCAAGCCCGAAGAAGACGGCAAACGCGGTCCCATGCAGTTCATTGACGACCTGAAGAAAAAAGGCCATTTGGTGGCCTATGTGGGCGATGTGGTGGGCACCGGTTCCAGCCGCAAGTCCGCCACCAACAGCGTGATTTGGGCCACTGGCCAAGACATTCCTTTCGTGCCCAACAAGCGTTTCGGCGGCGTCACCTTGGGCGGCAAGATCGCCCCCATCTTCTTCAACACGCAAGAAGATTCTGGCGCGTTGCCCATCGAAGTGGACGTGACCAAACTGGAGATGGGCGACGTCATCGACATCCTCCCCTACGAGGGCAAGATCACGAAGAATGGTGCCACCGTGGCCGAGTTCAAATTGAAAAGCGATGTGCTGTTTGATGAAGTGCGCGCCGGTGGCCGCATTAACCTCATCATCGGCCGTTCACTCACCGCCAAAGCGCGCGAGTTTTTGGGCTTGCCTGCCTCCACCGTGTTCCGTTTGCCCTCCGTGCCTGCCAGCACCAAAGCGGGCTTCACGCTGGCGCAAAAAATGGTGGGACGCGCCGTTGGTTTGCCCGAAGGCCAAGGCGTGCGCCCCGGCACTTACTGCGAGCCCAAGATGAC
>JBIIPF010000097.1:0-6550 GCA_044342755.1 Limnohabitans sp.
CAGGGCCAAGGCCTCGGCCAAAGAGGCCGGATCGAACAAAGCATTGGCATTCATCTCGGGAACGATGCGCTTGACCATGCCGGTCAAAACCTTGCCGGGGCCGCACTCGATCACGTGAGTGACGCCAAGTTGCTGCATGCCCTGCATGGTTTCCACCCAGCGCACCGGCCCAAAGGCCTGGCGGTACAGCGCGTCTTTGATGCGTTCGGGGTCCGTCTCTTGAGCCACATCGATGTTGTTGACCAAAGGGATGCCCGGACTTTGCAGTTGGATGTGGGTCAGTTGAGCGCGCAAACGCTCGGCGGCCGGCTGCATGAGGGCGCAATGAAATGGCGCTGACACGGGCAAGGGCAGGGTTCGCTTGGCCCCTGCCGCTTTGAGTTGCTCGCAAGCCAAGGCCACTGCAGCTTGGCTGCCAGAGATGACGGTTTGACCGGGGTCGTTGAAATTGGCGGCTTGCACCACCTCTGCGCTGTCAGCGGCAAAACTGCTTTGCACTTGGGCGCAAATGTCCACCACTTTGGCGGCGTCCATGCCCAGCACGGCGGCCATGGCACCAGCGCCTACCGCCACCGCGTCTTGCATGGCTTGCGCGCGAAAGCGCACCAAGGGCACGGCATCGGCCAAGCGCAAAGCACCACTGGCCACCAAGGCTGAATATTCACCCAAGGAATGCCCTGCCACGAAGTGCGGCGTGGCACCCCCTTCGGCTTGCCAGACGCGGTAGGCCGCGATGGCCGCCACCAGCATCACCGGTTGGGTGTTGGTGGTGAGTGCCAGCTCTTCTTTGGGGCCTTCATGGATCAGCTTGCCCAGGTCTTGACCCAGCGCTTCGCTGGCCTCTTCCAAGGTGGCTTCCACCACCGGGTGGTCGTTCCAAGCGTCGAGCATGCCCACCGACTGTGAGCCTTGGCCCGGAAATACAAATGCCAATGTCGTCATATCAATAGCGCAACAAAATAGAACCCCAGGCGAAACCGCCGCCCACGCCTTCGAGCATGAGCAATTGGCCGGGCTTGACCCGACCGGCCCGCACCCCAGCATCCAAAGCCAGCGGAATAGAGGCAGCAGAGGTGTTGCCATGGTCGGCCACCGTCAGGATGACCTTGTCCATGGAGAGTTTGAGTTTTTTGGCGGTGCTTTGGATGATGCGGATGTTGGCCTGGTGGGGCACCAGCCAATCGAGGTCGGTGTCTTGCAAGCCCGCTTTGGCCAACACCGTGCGGGCGGTTTCTTCCAACACACCCACGGCCAGTTTGAACACGCCTTGGCCGTCCATTTTCAGCACCGGGTCGCCCAGCACCTGACCGCCATGCACATGGCCGGGCACACACAACAGACCCACATGCTTGCCGTCGGCATGGATGTCCGTGGCCAAAACGCCGGGTTGCGCGCTCGCCTCCAGCACCACGGCACCCGCACCATCACCAAACAAGACACAGGTGGTGCGGTCTTTGAAATCCAACAAGCGTGAGAACACTTCGGCACCAACCACCAAGGCACGGCGGGCGTTGCCCGCGCGGATCATGGCGTCGGCCACGCTCATCGCATAGATGAAACCGGCGCAAACCGCTTGCACATCAAAGGCTGGCGAGCCCGCTATGGCGGCCGCCGCAGGGCTGAGTTGCGCCAGTTTGTGCTGCAAGATACAGGCGGTGGATGGAAAAATCATGTCGGGCGTGGAGGTGGCGACGATGATCAAGTCGATGTCTTGTGGCCCCAAGTTGGCGGCTTGCAGGGCGTTTTTGCAAGCTTCAAAGGCCAAATCGCTGCTGAAAACGCCCTCATCAGCGAAGTGACGCGCCCGAATGCCGGTGCGCTCGACGATCCAGTCGTCAGACGATTCCACCCCATGGCGCGCCAAATCAGCCACCAAGTCGGCATTGCTCCAACGACGGGGTGGCAGGTAACTGCCAGTGCCAACAATGCGGGAATGAACGGTCATAAGGGGTGTCAGGAAGAGGCCTGTGCTGCCGCAGACGCCGCCAACAAAGGCGCTGCATGGGTGAGTTGCGACTGCACACGGGCCAGTAAATCGTGGTCGGCTGCATCATACGCCCGGCTCAAAGCCGTCAAAAACGCCAATTCATCTGCCGAACCGTGGCTCTTGAACACCAAACCGCGCAAACCCAGCAAGGCTGCACCGTTGTGGCGTCGGTGATCCACCAGATGCTTGAAACCAGTTAGCGCAGGATAAGCGATGATGCCCGCTATTTTCGTGAAGATATTGCGAGAAAAGCTGCTTTTCAGAAAATGGCTGACCATCGCGGCCAAACCTTCGCTGGCCTTCAGGGCCACATTGCCCACAAAGCCGTCGCACACCACAATGTCGGTGGTGCCTTTGAAAATATCGTTGCCTTCGACATTGCCATAAAAATTCAGATCGCCGGAGTTGGCGGCAGATCGCAGCAATTCAGAGGTTTTTTTGATGTTTTCGCCGCCTTTGATAGCCTCTTCGCCAATGTTCAGGAGGCCAACCGAGGGTTTGTCGATGCCACTGAGCACCGACACCAAGGCCGAACCCATCAAGGCAAACTGCAAAAGATGCTCTGGCGTGGAGTCTACGTTGGCACCCAAATCCAGCATGGTGGTGCCGCCACCCTTGATATTGGGCATCGCGCCCGCAATCGCCGGACGATCAATGCCATCCATGGTTTTCAGAACATAGCGTGAGATAGCCATCAATGCACCCGTGTTGCCAGCAGATACCGCTGCTTGGGCATGGCCGTCGCGCACCTGCTCGATGGCCACGCGCATCGACGAGTCTTTTTTACGGCGCAAAGCCACTTCCACCGGATCGTCCATTTCAACGACTTCCGATGCGGGCACGATGCGGGCACGGGGATGGGAAAAAGTGGAAAGCGCTTCGGGCAAGCCCACCAACAACAGGTGGGCGCGGGGATGGCGTTTCAGAAATTGATGACAGGCTGCCAAGGTGACGCGGGGCCCATGGTCACCACCCATGCAGTCCACGGCCACGGTCACCACTGGAAAAACCCCTGAAGATTGCTCACTTTGGAGTCGCCATCAAGCAAAAGGCCCGCGCCAGACAAGCTGCGACGGGCCTTGATGGCAAGCCTCAATCAGGCTTCGGATTTGGTTTTCAGCACCTTGCGGCCACGGTAGAAACCGGTGGGGCTGATGTGATGACGCAAATGCACTTCGCCCGTGGTGGGCTCAACGGCCAAACCGGGCACATTGAGTGCATTGTGTGAACGGTGCATGCCCCGTTTAGAGGGGGATTTTTTGTTTTGTTGGACAGCCATGGCAGGCTCCTGAAGATCGGTGGTTCAAATGGGATGCCCTGACTCGGCCGGGCAAAGAATCGAAGATTATAGCGGCTTCCCGACTTTTCACTGTTTGGGCGCTTTGAGGGCCGCCAGGGCGGCAAAGGGATGGGGCAAATCATCCTCCAGGGCTGCGCTCAAGGGGGCATGGCAGGCGTCGTGGCGCGGCACCAGTGGCATGGCCAGCAGCAGATCGTCTTCAAGCAGAGAAAAAGCGTCGAATTCATGGTCCATGGCCAGCAAGTCCTCCTCGGCTGCATCGTCCTCGGCCAAGGCCGTGGCCTCATCCGCCACCAACCGGAACCAGCGGTCCACCTGAACGGGGATGTTCATCGGCTCCAAGCAGCGCTGGCATTGCTGGCTCAGGGTCACTTGGGCCGTGAGGTGCAGCCAAGCTTGCGCAGTACCCGCCACGGTCCGCCATTCACCTGTCAATGTCCATTGGCAGGTTCTATCGGTCAAGCCAGGTTGGTCCAAACAAGCCTCGAACACCCGCGACAACTTGGACAGCGGCGTGGCGTCTTGCCAAACCCCTTCCAACTGGGTGAAGCGGTGCAGGTCCAGAACGCGGGGTTGCCAATCGGTTTTCATGCGGTTCAGTGTAAGAGAATGGTGGAGATGTCGCACCCTCCCCTGCCCCGCCCCCTCATATTGGGCTCCACCTCGCCTTACCGGCGTGAATTGCTGGCGCGATTGCGTCTGCCCTTTGAGGTGGTGCGCCCCGAAGTTGATGAAACGCCGCACCCCGGCGAACAACCCAGGGCGCTGGCCCAGCGCTTGGCCCTGGAAAAAGCCCTGGCCGTGGCCCGGCTTCACCCCCAAGCGGTGGTGATTGGCTCAGACCAGGTGGCTGATTTGAACGGCGAGCCGCTGGGCAAACCCGGCACCCACGAACGCGCTGTGGCGCAGCTCCAGCGCATGCGCGGCCACACCGTGGTGTTTCAAACCGCCGTGGCCGTGGTTTGTATCGACAGTGGCTTCGCCGAGCAGGCTTTGGCGCAGGTGAACGTGCAATTTCGCAACCTGAGCGATGAAGCCATCGAAACCTATTTGCATGCCGAGCAACCCTACGACTGCGCTGGCAGCGCCAAAAGCGAGGGTTTGGGCATCGCTTTACTGGAGCAGATCGACAACCAAGACCCCAGCGCCTTGGTCGGCCTGCCGCTGATCCACACCTGCCGGCTGTTGCGCGCAGCGGGCCTGCCTTTGCTGAATTAAGCCATGGCATCAACGTCGCTGGGCCGCCTGTATTTGGTGCCCACCCCATTGGATTTTTTATGCGCCACGCAAGTGCCGCTGAGCCAAGTGCTGCCTGCGGGCACGGTGCAAGCGGCCTCGAGCATCGACCATTGGATTGGCGAGAACGCCAAATCCACCCGGGCTTTTTTGAAGCGCATCGACCTGGAAATGGCGCTGAAAACACCCCTGCAAGCCCAAACCATCACCGAGTTGCCACGCCAGGTGCATAAAAAAGGGGACCTCAAGGCCGGTGGTGACATGCGTCCTTTGCTGCAAGCCGCGTTGCAGGGCCACGACATGGGCTTGCTCAGTGAAGCGGGCATGCCGGCGGTGGCCGATCCGGGCTCTTCGGTGGTGCGCGCTGCCCACGATTTGGGTTTGCAAGTGCTGCCTTTGGTGGGGCCCAGCGCCTTGCTGTTGGCGCTGGCGGCCAGTGGCTTGAACGGCCAGCAGTTCGCTTTTCTGGGCTATTTGCCACAAGACGCCGCAGAGCGCGACACCCGCCTCAAAGCGCTGGAAAAACACGCTTTGAAAACCGGTGAAACCCAGGTGTTCATTGAAACGCCCTACCGCAATGCCGCCATGTTGTCAGGGTTGCTGGGCAGTTTGCAAAGCAGCACACGTTTGGCGGTGTGCAGCCACTTGACGCTGCCCGAGATGCGGATTCAAAGCCGCAGCGTGGCCGATTGGAAACGCCACCCCGATGCACCGGATAAAAACACCCCGGCGGTGTTTGCCTTTGGGCCATGAGCTTGCCACCCCTTTGACCTGAAGGCCGCTTTAACGCAGTGAGGGCATCAGGCTGAGCGAAGTCTTCACCATGGCTTCGCCCATGGCGGCTCCAAAGCGCTTGGCCAGGCGTTCGGCCACGTTGTCTTGGCGGGTGTAGTCCACGATGTCTTCGGCTTTCACCACGTCGCGGGCCACACTGTCCAAAGTGCCGAAGTTGTCTGCCAGCCCCAAGGCAATCGCCTGCTCACCGCTCCAAAACAAGCCACTGAAAACATCGGGCGTTTCCTTCAAACGGTCTCCGCGACCGTCTCGAACCACTTTGATGAATTGTTGGTGAATCTGGTCCAGCAAGGCTTGTGCGTGGGCGCGTTGCGGCCTGCTTGGTGTACTGAACGGATCCAGAAAGCCTTTGTTCTCGCCAGCCGTCATCAGGCGTCTCTCGACACCCACTTTGTCCATCAAATCCGTGAAGCCAAAGCCATCCATCAACACACCAATGCTGCCAACAATACTGGCTTTGTCGACAAAAATTTGATCGCCTGCCACAGCAATGTAGTAGGCCGCTGAAGCGCAGGTTTCTTCCACCACCACATAGACTGGTTTTTGATGCAAAGCCTTGAGACGACGGATTTCATCGTTGATCATGCCAGCCTGCACCGGGCTGCCACCCGGCGAATTGATGAGCAAGACAATGGCTTGCGCACCTTCATCCTCAAAAGCTTGACGCAGGGAGTCCATGATCCATTCGGCGTTGGCATTGGCATCTGCATCAATCTCGCCTTGGATTGAAATCATGGCGGTGTGCGAGGCTGGATTGTTCGAGGTGGCAGCTTTGTTTTGATGAAATGAAAACCAAACGGCTGTCAACACCAACAGGGACCAAAAAATGCGAAATCCAATGCGCCAACGACGCGCAGCACGCTGCTCGTCCAGCTGTGCCATGACCAATCGCTCCAGCGTTTCGCGCTCCCAATGGCCGGGGGCGGCTTTGTCGATGGCAGAGGTATTGGCAGACGTGTCGTCGTTCATGGCTTAAAAGTCCAAAGGCTTGAGGTTGTAAGCAGTATGCCAGTGGACCACGCCCTGACGCTCTGAAAGGGTGATTTTGACCAAGCCGCCTCGGCAAGGTCCGCCCACGCATTCTCCTGAGTCAGGGGCATAAGTAGCGCCGTGGGTGGCACACAGCAACCAACGTCCCTCGGTGTCGAAAAACCGATCGGGTTGGTAGTCCATCTCCATGGCCACATGGGTGCAACGGTTCAGATAGGCCTGCACCTGTCCTTCAAACCGCA
>JBIIPF010000001.1:0-24784 GCA_044342755.1 Limnohabitans sp.
GCATCTGATTCTGCTTTGAAGTTTTTCGACTGGTCTTTCAAGAATGGCAAAAAAATGGCGGCAGAGCTTGACTATGTCCCATTGCCAGATGCTTTGACGGATCAGATCCGCAGCAAAGTTTGGACTCAAATCCAAAAGTAAATTGATTCATTAGGCGATCGGTTGGCGGTTGAATGACCGCCAACCGATTGGCTTGATTGAACTGTTCTTTTGAAAGATCCAGGCATGCAATCGACCTACCCCATAGAAGCGCACAACATGACGACAACCATCAGCAAAACTAATCTCCATGCAGTGGGTAGACGTCAGCGTTTTCAAGATGCCATCTTTCATCGCTTAACCCAAGGTTTTTCTCTCCTGGTGCTGTTGGCATTGGCGGGGATCATCATCTCCTTGTTTATCAATGCATGGCCAACTTTTCAAAAGTTTGGTTTTAAATTTATTTGGTATGTTGAATGGGACATCATCAATGAAGAATTTGGCGCTGCCATCGCCATTGTTGGCACATTGGCCAGTGCTGGTATTGCCATGCTTTTTGCAGTGCCACTTGCCTTTGGCATTGCGGTTTTCCTGACTGAAACTTGCCCTGTTTGGCTGCGCCGCCCCTTGGGTACAGCCATTGAATTGCTGGCTGCTGTTCCATCCATCATTTACGGCATGTTCGGCTTGTTTGTTTTTGCCCCCATTTTTGCCGACTACATTCAGATGCCACTTCGTGACCTGATGGCTGGCATGCCCATCATCGGCTCGCTGTTCAGTGGTGCAGTCAACGGCATGGGTATCTTGGCGGCCGGTATTGTTTTGGCTTTCATGGTGCTGCCCTTCGTTGCCGCCGTGATGCGCGATGTCTTTGAAATCACACCCTCCATCTTGCGTGAGTCGGCCTATGGCTTGGGATGCACGACTTGGGAGGTGGTTCGCAAAATCGTTCTGCCTTACACACAAAAAGGTGTCATTGGCGGCGTGATGTTGGGTCTTGGCAGAGCGCTTGGAGAAACCATGGCCGTAACCTTTGTCATTGGCAATGCCAACCGCATGCCAACATCGCTTTTCTCGCCCGGCACTTCCATTGCATCAACCCTTGCGAATGAATTTGGAGAAGCTGCTGATTTCCACATCACTTCATTGTTCGCCTTGGGCTTCATGTTGTTCATCATCACCTTCGTGGTGTTGGCTGCAGCCAAGATCATGATCAACAGAGCTGAAAAAGCAAAGGGCTTCTAACGTGGCTAACAACATGGACTTGGGTCTTTATCGTCATCGTCAGTTGGTTAATTTTTGGGGATTGCTGACCTCCATGCTGGCCATGGCCATCGGTTTGGCTGTTTTGTTTTGGATTTTGTTTGTGCTTTTTTCCAATGGCTTTGCCTCTTTGGACTGGAACATGTTCACCAAAGACACGCCAGCGCCGGGCACAGAGGGCGGCGGATTGCGCAATGCCATCGTCGGTAGTTTGATGATTGTTGGCCTCACTGTGTTGGTGGCCACACCTGTTGGCATCTTGGCAGGCATTTACATGGCCGAGTACGGCGACAGAAGCGCGACGGCCAACGTCACCCGATTTGTAACAGACATCATGTTGTCAGCCCCATCCATTGTGATTGGCTTGTTTGTCTATGCCATCGCTGTTGCAACCTTGGGCACCTTTTCTGGCTATGCGGGCAGTTTGGCGCTGACGCTCATCGCCATCCCCGTGGTGATGCGCACCACCGAAAACATGCTGCGATTGGTGCCCGGAAGTCTTCGAGAGGCGGCTTTTGCACTGGGTGCACCACGCTGGAAAGTATCTTTGTCCGTCACCTTGCGAGCCGCCAAAAATGGCGTCATCACAGGCTTGTTACTGGCGGTTGCCCGCATCAGCGGTGAAACAGCGCCGCTGTTGTTCACAGCGCTCAACAATCAATTCTTCAACTCAGACATGAGCTCGCCCATGGCCAACTTGCCAGTGGTTATTTTCCAATTCGCCATGAGTCCTTATGACAATTGGATCCGCTTGGCTTGGGGCGGGGCGTTGATTGTCACCATGGCCGTGTTGCTGCTCAACATCATGGCGAGAATCTTTTTCCGCAGCAAACAAACTACTTGATTTTGTTCATGCTCACTTCATTCGACATTTACATCACGCAGGAAATTTATGGTTGAAACCACACCCAAAAATGCCATTGAAGTTAAAAACCTTGATTTCTATTACGGAAAATTTCAAGGATTGAAAAAGATCAATCTCAATATTCAAGAGAATGCTGTGACTGCTTTCATCGGCCCCTCTGGATGCGGCAAGTCCACCCTGCTCAGAACATTCAACCGCATGTACAGCTTGTACCCTGGGCAACATGCGGAAGGTGAAATCCTCTTTTACGGTCGAAACATCTTGGAAAAATCACAAGATTTGAATTTGCTTCGCGCTCAAATTGGCATGGTTTTTCAAAAACCAACGCCTTTTCCAATGTCAATCTACGACAACATTGCTTTTGGCATCCGCTTGTATGAAAACCTTTCGCGCAGTGAGATGGACGACCGCGTCGAGTCAGCCTTGCAAAAGGCCGCGATCTGGAATGAAGTCAAAGACAAGCTCGGTCAAAGCGGACTCTCGTTGTCGGGTGGACAGCAGCAGAGGCTTTGCATTGCCAGAACAGTGGCCGTTCGACCCAAAGTGATTTTGTTGGATGAACCCACTTCAGCCTTAGATCCGATTTCAACGTCAAAAGTTGAAGAATTGATCAACGAGCTGAAAAAAGAGTACACGGTGGCTATCGTGACCCACAATATGCAGCAAGCTGCGAGGGTATCTGATTTCACTGCTTATATGTACTTGGGTGATATGGTGGAATTCGGTGTCACAGAGCAAATCTTTTTCAAGCCTCAGCGAAAAGAAACTGAGGACTACATCACTGGTCGATTTGGTTGATTTGAATTTTTATTGAAGGATTTTTATGCCTGATAAGCACCTGTCGTCACAGTTTGACCTAGAACTCAACAACGTTTCATCCCGGTTGATGGAGATGGGTGGTTTGGTTGAGTCGCAGATTCAGCAAGCTATTTATGCACTGTCTCTTTTTGTGGTTGATGTTGCGGATCAAGTCATTGCCACAGAAAAACGAGTCAATGCCATGGAAGTAGAAATCGACAAAGATATTTCCACCATCATTGCCAGAAGACAGCCTACCGCCAATGATTTGCGTCTGCTGATCGCCCTGTCTAAGGCAACAGCCAATTTGGAGCGTGCTGGAGATGAGGCCAACAAGATTGCCCGCATGGTCAAGTCAATCGCATCAAGCGGCATCTACAAGTCCTTGCCATCTTCTGAATTGCGAAAAAGTGCTGAACTGGCCAGCGGCTTGATTCGCAAATCTCTCGATGCTTTTGCGCGTCTTGACACAAGCACAGCACTGACCATCATGAAAGAGGATGATTTGATTGACAAGGAGTTCGACGGCTTTGTAAGAAAACTCATCACTTACATGATGGAAGATCCCCGCACGATCACTCCTAGCCTAGACTTGTTGTTTGTCGCTAAAGCGCTAGAACGCATCGGAGACCATGCCAAAAACATTGCAGAGCTCATCATCTACATCGTTAAAGGTGAAGATGTTCGGCATGCAAGTTTGGAGCAAATTGAATCTAAACTTCAATAAAAAAACATGCGTCACATGCCCCGAGTGTTGATTGTTGAAGACGAGGCAGCTATTGCCGAGTTGATTTCTGTGAATTTAAAACACAATGGCTTATCCCCCATTTGGGCTGAAGATGGCGAGAGTGCACAGCGCGAAATTGATGCTGTGTTGCCAGATGTCATCTTGCTTGATTGGATGCTGCCTGGGCAGCATGGCGTGGTATGGGCTAGAAAATGGCGAAGTGATCCTCGTACTAAATCTGTTCCTATTTTGATGCTCACAGCCAAAAGCGAAGAGCATGACAAAGTTTCAGGTTTAGACGCGGGTGCTGACGATTACATTACCAAACCTTTTTCAACCCAAGAATTGCTGGCACGCATTCGCTCTGTATTGCGTCGTCGCGCCCCAGAACAAGCTGAAGACAGCATCACCATCGGGCAATTGCACTTAGATGGTGCTACCCATCGCGTTTCATTCAATGGCCTTGCACTCAAACTAGGACCCACGGAATTCAAGTTGCTTAATTTTTTCATGCATCATGCTGAGCGCGTTCATTCCAGAGCACAACTGCTCGACAAAGTATGGGGTGATCATGTTTTCATCGAAGAACGAACAGTGGATGTCCATGTCAAGAGGTTGCGCGAAGCCCTCGGTGAGGCTGGCGCCATGGTTGAGACTGTCCGTGGTGCGGGCTATCGATTTACCCATAAAGTTCAGTCTCAGCAACCATGATCTTTGAGCGACTGGTCGCTTTATTCTTGCTGCTTGTATGCGCAGGATTATTTGGCTATTTTATTTTTCCAGCCCATCTTTCGGTGCAAGGTGCACTTATTGGCATGTTGCTGATGTCTATCGGAACGATCCTGTCAGATATTTTGAATGCTTCTCGTTTTCTGAAATGGTTGAAGTCGGATGATTATGCTTTTGATCCTTTCAAGTCCGGCTTTTGGGAAGAGGCGAGTCTGCGGGTACGCAAAATTTTCAAACAGAAAGATTCTGCCCGCACCGCCAGTGAAGAAAGCCTGCGTCAGTTTTTGGCGGCAATTCAAGCATCTCCAAATGGCGTCTTGCTGCTTGACTCCGATTCGCGAATTCAATGGAGCAACCAAACTGCTGCCAAGCACCTTGGTATTGACCCGCAAATCGATGCTCATCAGTTGATTGGCAATTTACTGCGAAATCCAACTTTCAGTAGTTATGTGTTCTCGAAAAGCTTTGACCACGAAGTCATCATTGAAGGTCGACTGCATCGCGTTGACCGGCCACACAGGTTAGGCGTTCAAATATTCCCCTATGGCGACGGACGCATGTTATTGCTCTCAAGGGATGTCACATTGATTGAGCAAGCTGAGGTGATGCGGCGTGATTTTGTGGCCAACGTGTCTCATGAGATTCGCACTCCTCTCACTGTTCTTTTGGGTTTTGTCGAAACACTTCAAACGCTTCAGCTAACGCCACAAGAGCAAGAGAATTATTTGCAACTGATGGCCAAGCAAGCTCTTCGAATGAAATCCCTGGTTGAAGATTTGCTGACTTTGTCAAAGCTTGAGGGCAGTCCCTATCCAAGTTTTCAAGAGTGGACTTCTTTGAAATCAATTCTCAAGCAATGCGAAGAAGATGCTGATGGTTTGATGAAAACTTTGCAAGTTGATGGATCGCCACCACACGAGATGTCTTTTCATATTTCTGATTCATTGGCAGATGTTGAAATTTCTGGATCTATTCAAGAATTAACCAGTGCATTCACCAATCTGATCAGCAATGCACTGAGGTACACCCCGGGTGGAGGGCGTGTCAATGTCTCATGGACAAAACAAGAAGAGGGTGCTGCCTTTGCTGTCAAAGACACAGGTCCGGGGATCAGTGCTGAGCACTTGCCAAGGTTGTCCGAACGTTTTTACCGAATTGATCGAAGCCGATCCAGGGACACTGGTGGTACAGGCTTGGGCTTGGCCATTGTCAAGCATGTGATGCAACGCCATGGTGGACATTTGCAAGTTGAGAGTGAATTAAACCAAGGCTCTCAATTCACACTGTTTTTTCCAAGCAGTCGATTGAAAGAGGCTGAAAAAACAAGTTAAGTACGCCATTCAGCTTTGTTCAATTGCTTGAAATGGTAACGAATCAGCATCAACAAGCATATCGAGACCAAAATCAATCCGAGGATGCTCATAAGCCAAAAAGCCTCAGCATTGGGCATGGGGCTGAACGGCCCAAGACCGTTAAAGGCCAGTTGGTAGCCACCCGCCAACCCAATACCCCACAGCAAAATACTGTAAATGAATGCAGGTGCAATCGTCACCTTGAAGCTTCGCAAGATAAAAAAGCACAAGGTTTGTAATGCATCAAACAAGTGGTAAAAACCAATGAATATGAGCAATTGCCCAGCCATGTTCGCTACATCAGTGTCTTTGGCATACAAACTGGCAATCGATTCATGGAAAAGCCAAAGCAAGCAAGCCATGCAAAGCGCTAGCGCCATGGTGATGCGAAAACCAATGAACAACGACTGCTTCAACATGTCATGCTGTCTGGCACCTTTCCAATAGCTCACCCGTGCGCTGATGGCAATGGAGAATGACAATGGCATCATGTACAAAAGTGCAGCCATGCTGCTGGCTATTTGGTGACTCGCGGCTGCTGTGGTGCCAAATCGGGAAATAAACAAAGCCATCAACGTGAATGAAGTGACTTCTACTGTGACGCTGAAACCATTGGGAAGGCCCATGCGGCACATTCTTTTCAGTGTTTGATAGTCTGGGGGTTCGGGTTTCATCCAAACATTGAATGGTTTGTAAATACTGTTGAACTTCAGTAATAAAAGGGCAATAAACATCATGCTGTAGTTGACGATGACTGTGGCTATTGCACATCCAATCAGACCCAAAGCAGGCCAATCAAAGATGCCAAATGTGAGCGCAATTGACAATGGAATTTTCAGCAATAAAGCCAAGATTTGGATGAGGGTGACCAGCTTGGGCTTGCCTAAGCTTTGATTCAGTGAACTAAACAGTCGGAAAAAAAGTGCGGGTGGCAATGCCAATGCCAAGATGGCCAGGTAATTAGTCGATTGATTTTGCAAATGAACTGGTACCTTTGTCCATTCCAAAATATAACTGGGCGACAAGAGCAGTAGAACGCCTGTGACAGTCAATCCAGCCCACAAGTAAAGCCCTTGACGAAAGACTCGACCAATTTTGAAATGTTCCTTGGCACCATGCAACTCTGCAAACATGGGAATCAGAGCTTGCAAAATTCCCAGCAAGCCAACGTAGACAGTGATGTAGATGGCTGCACTGATAGAAAGAATAGCCAATGCCTCAGGGTCATAACGACCTGCAATGATGGTGTCCGCAACGCCAAAGCTCACAACAGCGAGTTGACCAACCAATACGGTTAGCGCGTGTTTGATGATGAGTCTTTGTTCACTCATACATCATGGACCAACTCTTTTGAAGATCAGTATTTCTTCATTTCTATCTGCGGGTCGTTTGCTCTTGAGCACCATATGCCAGCCTTGAATTTCATTGGACGTTGATAAAAGTTGTGAGCTTTGTCTTGTCATCAACCAATCACATGGTTGACCGTCTGATTTGCTGTGAAAGTCAATGAAATCAAATTGTCCGTGGTAGCTCAGCCCGGCTAATTGATTGCGTTCAAGTCCATCCGCATAAACACAGCTCGGATCGTTCATCAAGGCAACCAATTGAGTGGACCATGGTTTGTAACTCAATGCACGATCCAAAATCGGTAACCACAGGGTCATCAACAAAACCCAACACAGTGTGGCTCCACTGGCTGGCAGCACAAGGCTTTTCCAAATGACAGTGGGGTGTCTGCCAATGCGCCACTGCACCAATTTCAACCAGACTACAGATACAAGCACGGCAACACTGATACTCAGGCCATCAAAGTTGTGTACGTAACCAGGCACCAGTCGCGCAACATTGAGGGCGGGTTGTGCTGGTACACCGGTTTGCAATGAGATCCAAACGCCCCAAATCATCAAAGCGCAACCAGTGAAAAAGAGCAAGGTAAACCAATCGATCAGGGCTGCCACACTTCGACTCAAGGTGGGCAAGGCAAAGGCTGCCAATGCGGCCAAACTTGGGAGAGCCAACAACAATGTTTTTTCGGGTGCACGCGTGATCAAACTGCCCATCAGGGTGACCATAAACACGAACAGGGGGAGTATCAGGTGTTGACTCCACAACTGGGTTCGCCAATGACCACGCCATCGCCACAAGGTCCAAGCTGCCAATGGCCAAGCTGGCCAGAGAAACCACATTAAAAGTTCCGCTTTCTCCAGCCAATGCTGTGTCAGCACAAGCACTGCTGTGGGCAAAATATGCCAAGCCCATAAATCCAAATAGACTGTGAGCCCCAACAAACTGAACAAAGTCAAAACCATCAGCCCCACTTGTTGCAGTTGCGCTTGAGGATGTTTAAACCAGAGGAAACAAGAGCCCATGCCCAAAATCAAGGCCATGCTTGGTGCGCCGCTCATGGTCATCACCAACAACCCGCCAAACCAAACCAACAACGCTCTTTGGGGGAAGTAAGCCATGGCACTGGCACCTGCCATAAAAATGGCAGTGCCAAATAGCTGCATGGCCATTGGGGTTGTTTCATGGCTAGGTAATGCCAAACCCAAACAGGCCATGTAGGCCAATAAACCAGCATCGGCCAAGGATCTTGCATAGTCTTTGGGTTGCGCTTCACCCCCAAATGCAAAAGCAACGGGTTGAGCCCTCGGATTTCTGGCCAAATGATAGATGGCGTACCAGAGGAATGTCATGCTGGCCAATGACATCAAGCTAAAGGGCAGGCGAACCGCCACTTCGGGCGCTAGCCAACCCTGGGTGGCTTGAATGCTCCATGCACCCAACCAGTAAGGTAGGTAAGCTTTGAATTCAGGCGTGACACCCGCAAGTTGCAAATTGAAATAACTGGACTGCTCTTGGGCCAAGGACCACATATAGCCAAACGAAGCGACATCAATCCGTTTCCAAGGATCATGGCCGGTGATCCCAGCCAAAACGTACAGCAAGCAGATACTGATGAGCGCCAGTCGCGGTAGACGTCTAACCGCTTGCTGCGAAATCAAAACAGGAGAGGGGGTATTCACAAGGCTGAGTTTGACATAAGGGGTTCATGGCGTGACAAAAAAAAAGCAGCCTTGAAGCTGCTTCTTTTTGCCGAATACCAATCACTTGGCGGTGGTTTTTCCATATTTATTACGGAAGCGCTCAACACGTCCACCCATGGTGTCAACAGATTTTTGCGTGCCTGTGTAGAAGGGATGAGATTCGCTGGAGGTGTCCAACTTGTACAAGGGCAATTCTCTACCGTCATCCATTTTGATGGTTTCTTTGGTGTTGGCACAAGTGCGTGTGACAAATTTGAAACCATTGGACAGGTCTTGGAAACAGACTTCTCGGTACTCAGGGTGAATGCCATCTTTCATTTTGATTCCTTTTTCAATTCGACAGCCACAAGAGCCAATCTCCTGCACTTTTCGCAACCAAGCATTATGCCTTAATGGGCGACTCAACCACCACGTCGCATCAAATCGAAGAAATCGACGTTGGTTTTGGTGGCCTTCATGTTCTTCAACATCAATTCCATGGATTCAATTTCATCGAGGTTGTAAATAAATTGTCTTAATATTCGGGTCTTTTGGAGGATTTCTGGGGCTAGCAGTAGTTCTTCTCGGCGTGTGCCACTGCGGTTCAACTGAATGGCTGGAAAAACTCTTTTCTCGTAAAGGCGACGATCAAGGTGAATCTCACAATTGCCGGTACCTTTGAATTCTTCAAAAATCACCTCATCCATGCGACTGCCTGTGTCAATCAAGGCTGTTGCGATGATGGTGAGTGAGCCGCCTTCTTCGACTTTGCGGGCGGCGCCAAAAAACCGCTTGGGCCGTTGCAGTGCGTTGGCGTCAACACCCCCTGTCAGAACTTTGCCAGAGCTGGGAACCACATTGTTGTAAGCCCGAGCCAAGCGCGTGATGGAGTCGAGCAGAATAATGACGTCTTTTTTCAGTTCAACCAATCGCTTGGCGCGTTCGATCACCATTTCTGCCACATGCACGTGGCGTGCTGCAGGCTCATCAAAAGTGGAGGCAATCACCTCTGCTTTCACAGAGCGCTGCATTTCGGTCACTTCCTCAGGCCGCTCATCGACCAACAGAACCATCATGTGGCTTGCGGGGTAGTTGGCTGCAATAGCGTGAGCAATGTGTTGCATCATCACCGTTTTGCCGCTCTTGGGCGGGGCGACAAGCAACGCTCGTTGGCCTTTGCCAATGGGCGCAATGATGTCAATGATGCGGCCGGTGATATTTTCTTCCCCTTTGATGTCCTGCTCAAGCTTCATGTGCTCGCGCGGAAACAGCGGGGTCAAATTTTCAAACATCACCTTGTGTTTGTTGTTCTCTGGTAAGTCACCGTTGACTTGATCGAGTTTTGTCAAGGCAAAGTAGCGCTCGCCATCCTTGGGAATACGCACTTCACCTTCGATCATGTCCCCCGTGTGCAGATTGAATCTGCGCACTTGGCTGGGGCTGATGTAGATGTCATCTGTGCTTGCGGTGTAACTGGTATCGGGGCTTCGCAAAAAGCCAAAGCCATCAGGCAAAATTTCAAGGACGCCATCTGCAAATACTTGTTCCCCGGCACGCGCACGCTTTTTGATGATGGCAAACATCAACTCTTGCTTGCGCATGCGCCCAGTGTTTTCTATTTCAAGTTCTTCAGCTTGCTTTAAAACCTCAGACACATGAAGTGCTTTGAGTTCGTTCAGATGCATAGGGGTACTCCAGTGGGGGAGTTGTGACAGAAGAGGGGGGAGGATTGTGCTGGCAGCCTGCAAGCCTCGCAGGTGCTTGGCAACAAAGCCAAAATCAGCTTGGTTGCACTAGATATGAATTATGACAGGAAAAAAACTGGCTTAAGAAGCCAATTGTTGGTCGATGAATTCAGTCAATTGGGCCTTGCTCAGTGAACCCACTTTGGTGGCAGCAAGCTGACCATCTTTGAAAAGCATCAAGGTGGGAATGCCGCGAATGCCAAATTTGGCTGGAATGTCACGGTTCTCGTCTACGTTCATCTTGGTGATTTGCAATTTGCCCGAGTAAGTTGTGGCAGCTTCATCGAGTACAGGGGCAATCATCTTGCAAGGGCCGCACCATTCTGCCCAAAAATCAACCAATACAGGTTGTTTAGAGTTCATGACAGTCGATTCAAAAGATGCATCAGACAAGTGTTGGATGAGGTTATTTGCCATAAATATTCCCTTGGTTTGTTCGATTCTAAAGGCAATTTGCTCAGACCCCTGGCTGCCAAGGTGGTCGCTGCTTCTTTCATAGAATGCCTGCATGTTTGTCCATCTGCGTCTCCACACTGAATTCTCTGTTGCTGATGGCACCTGTCGCATTGATGATGCCATCAACACAGCCAAGGCAGATGGGCAAGTGGCGCTGGCCATCACCGATTTGAACAACCTGTTTGGGACCGTCAAGTTTTACTCTGCGTGCCGACAAGGGGGGATCAAGCCCTTGATTGGGGCTGAAATATCCGTTCGTTTAGCAGATGAAGACTTGAATGCCGAACCCGCCAAAATATTGCTCTTGGTTCAAAACCACAAGGGCTACTTGAATCTGTGTGAATTGCTCACCAAGCTCTGGACCCAAGACGCCGTTCGCACACACAACGCTCTTGATTGGCGCTGGCTAGTAGGTGATTTGTCTGAAGGTCTGATCGCCTTGTCGGGTGCACAAGCAGGACCGCTTGGCCCGTTGTTGATCGCTGGCAACATTGAACGGGCACAAACTTTGGCTGCAAAAATGAGTCAATCTTTCCCCGATCGCTTTTTCATTGAGTTGCAAAGAGCGGGCAGGCTGGATGACGAGCGCTACATCAGTGCTGCCGTTGATTTGGCGCAAAAGATGGGTTTGCCATTGATAGCTACGCATCCAATTCAGTTCATCAAAGAGGATGATTTTGAATCGCATGAAGCCCGTGTCTGCATCTCACAAGGTGAAATCTTAGGCAACCCTAAGCGTCCTAAACGATTCACTCGCAAGCAGTTTTTCCTTAGCGCCCAAGAGATGGTCGAACTGTTCGCAGATTTGCCATCTGCGGTTGCCAATGCGAATGCAGTGGCCATGCGGTGCAATCTGAGCTTGACGCTGGGCAAGCCTCAGTTACCCGCATTCCCAACACCTTTGGTGAATGGATCGCCGATTCCAACAGATGACTATTTCCGATCAGTCTCTTTTCAAGGTCTGAAGAGTCGTCTTTTGCATTTGTTTCCCGATACCTCTGTGCGGGAAGCCAAGAGATCTGTCTATGAAGAGCGCTTGAATTTTGAAATTGAAACAATTTTAAAAATGGGCTTTCCTGGCTATTTTTTGATCGTCAGTGATTTCATTAATTGGGCAAAAAGCCATGGTTGTCCGGTGGGGCCCGGCCGAGGTTCTGGCGCGGGCTCCCTGGTTGCGTATGCATTGAAAATCACCGACTTGGATCCATTGCAGTACAACCTGCTTTTTGAGCGTTTTCTCAATCCAGAACGGGTCTCGATGCCCGACTTTGACATCGACTTTTGCCAGACCAATCGGGACAGGGTGATTGAATATGTTAAGAACCAATATGGTCGCGAAGCGGTCAGCCAAATTGTGACTTTTGGCACCATGGCTGCGCGTGCCGCCATTCGGGATGTGGGTCGCACCCTTGACATGAGCTACCCCTTTTGTGAAGGGCTGTCCAAGCTCATTCCCAACAAGCCTGGACAGCATATGACGATCGCCATTGCGCTGGAACAAGAGCCGCAATTGGCACAGCGTATGGCGCAAGAGGATGAGGTCAAAATTTTGTTGAATTTGGCCCAAAAACTCGAAGGCCTGACGCGCAATGTGGGCATGCATGCAGGCGGCGTGTTGATTGCACCTGGCAAATTAACTGATTTTTGTCCCTTGTATCAACAGCCCGGTAGCCCTGCCGCCGTCAGTCAGTTTGACAAAGATGACGTGGAATCCATAGGACTGGTGAAGTTTGACTTCTTGGGTTTGGCAACCTTGACCATTTTGGAGATGGCCAAAAATTTGATTGTTGAACAACATCCTGCCCAGTCTGATTTCTCTTATGACGATATTCCACTGAATGATGCGCCCACATACCAACTGTTTGCCGATGGCAAAACAGAAGCCGTGTTTCAATTTGAAAGTCGAGGCATGCAAGCCATGTTGCGCGATGCCAAGCCCACACGCTTAGAGGATTTGATCGTATTGAATGCATTGTTCAGACCCGGACCAATGAGTTTGATTCCCAGTTTTGTGGCTCGCAAGCATGGTCGTGAGAAGGTGGAATACCCGCATCCATTGGCTGAATCTATTTTGGCTGAAACTTACGGCATCATGGTCTACCAAGAACAGGTGATGCAGACTGCGCAGGTGTTGGGCGGCTACTCGTTGGGCGGCGCAGATTTATTGCGCCGTGCCATGGGCAAGAAAAAAGCCGATGAAATGGCATTGCATCGTTCCATTTTTCGCGAGGGCGCATCAAAGAACAACATTTCAACCGAACAGGCTGATGCCATTTTCGATTTGATGGAAGAGTTTGCTGGATACGGTTTCAACAAATCGCATGCAGCTGCTTATTCGCTGCTGGCTTACCAAACAGCTTGGATCAAAGTCCATTTCACATCTGAATTTTTTAGTGCCAACATGACTGTTGAAATGGATGACACGGACAAGTTGAAGATTTTGTTTGATGACGCTCAGTCCATGGGGATACAATTTGACCGTCCCGACATCAATGCTGGTGTGTATGCCTTTGTCCCATTGTCTAAATATCGAATACGTTACGGACTCGGAGCCATCAAGGGCACAGGACAGTCAGCCATCGAAGCCATTTGTGAAGCGCGGGTTGAAGGTGGTCCATTCAACAGTTTGTTTGATTTTTGTGCGCGTGTAGACAGATCTCGCATCAACAAACGTGCCGTCGAGGCCTTGGTTAAGTCGGGGGCATTTGATGGCCTCGGTGACAATCGCGCACAGCTATTGGCTTCGGTTGGTCTGGCTTTTGAATATGCGCAAACGCAAACTGATCATGTGCATCAGGTCGGGTTGTTTGACGTTGAAGATAGCCATGGTTCGAGTAAAAACGAGCCCGCTTTAGAAAATGCTTCGCAATGGGGCGTGCGAGAAAAACTGACCCACGAAAAAGCAGCTGTTGGATTTCACTTGTCTGGACATCTATTTGAAGAGGCTCAAGCAGAGCTGCGTCAATTTCTCAAAACAAAACTCTCAGACCTGAGCGAAAGCAAAGAACCGCAATGGGTGACTGGCATTGTGCTAGATGAGCGCACGATCAACACAGCCAAGGGGCGATTGACCATCTTTCTGATTGATGACATGAGTGCATGCTTAGAGGTCAGCGCTGATGATGCTGTGTTTACAAGGTATAAAAATCTCATCAAAGAAGACTTACTGCTCGTGGCTCGTGTCAAAGTGCAAGTTGATCGGCGCAATTCAAGCTTGCGATTGATCTTGATGGACGCCATGGATTTGACCCAAGCCCGTTGTCAATTTGGAAAGTACGTCCGCTTATCGCTTGGTGCGGCTTTACCTGACATTGCAACACTGCTCACTCAATATCCACCCAGACCCTTAAGCGGGTCTGTGGCTGATTCATCCGCTGGGCTTGGGATGCGTTTGAATCTGCTCGTTGGCGGCTCAACGGTCGAATTGCAACTTGGCCAAAGAGCTTGTTTTTTTCCAACTGATGCTGCGTTGCAAATGATCGCATCTCATCCGAGCGTTCATGACATGTCAATCGTTTACGATTAGATTCATGTTCTTCAATATACCTACCCTCATGACTTGGACGCGAATTATCGCGATCCCCTTGCTGGTTTGGGTTTATCAGTGGCCTGTCGAAATGCCACTGCGTAACTTGATCGCAACCCTGATGTTCATCATTTTTGCATTGACAGATTGGGCCGATGGATACTTGGCACGAAAGCTCAATCAAACCTCTGCATTTGGTGCTTTTTTAGACCCTGTGGCTGACAAGATTTTGGTCTGCGCCAGTTTGCTTGTATTGGTTGACTTGGGCCGCGTCGATGTGATCGTGGCGCTGCTGATCATTGGACGTGAAATTGCTATTTCTTCGTTGCGTGAATGGATGGCGCAAATAGGCGCTTACAAAAGCGTGACTGTTCACATGCTGGGTAAAGTCAAAACCACGGTTCAGATGATCGCTATTCCATTTTTATTGCTGGATTCGAACTTGGGATGGGGAATCCATACCGGCCAGTGGGGGCGCATTTTGATTTGGCTTGCAGCCATTTTGACTGTTTGGTCCATGATTTACTACCTGCGCAAAGCTTTGCCTTATATCAAAGAAAACGCCAAGTGATGCGATCTCAGATCGCCCCGGTGTTGAAAAACCGACTAGAATCACGGCGCGCTAGAGTGAAAATCAAGGATGCACAATAGCTTGCAACAATTTTTTCTTTTGTTCCAAGTCCGTTACTATTCTTTTTTTTATTCAAAGTGCAAACCCATTTTGAACGTATCCACCAAAAAATCACACCTGATGTCAAGGGGACCTTTGTGAATAAAACTGAACTGATTGAACATATTGCCGCCCACGCAGATATTTCCAAGGCCGCAGCAACCCGTGCTTTGGAATCCACCATTGATGCCGTTAAAGCCACTTTGAAAAAGGGTGATTCCGTTTCTTTGGTTGGCTTTGGAACTTTCGAAGTGACCAAGCGTGCCGCTCGCAACGGTCGCAACCCAGCCACTGGCGCAGCGATCAAGATCAAAGCTGCCAAAGTGCCTAAATTTCGCCCAGGTAAAGCATTGAAAGATGCATTGAACTAAGCTGCGGATGCGGTGGGGTGCTTAGCTCAGTTGGTAGAGCGGCGCCCTTACAAGGCGTAGGTCGGCGGTTCGAGCCCGTCAGCACCCACCACCCCCTCTAAGGCGAACTCTGGTTCGCCTTTACTTTTTCAAAGAGCCACGCCATGTTTGATTTCATCCGAACGCATAAAAAGATCATGCAGATTCTGCTGATCATTTTGATTTTTCCTTCCTTCGTTTTGTTTGGCCTAGAGGGTTACACCAGTTTTCAGAACAAAGGTGAAACAGTAGCCACAATTGACGGTCTTGATATTTCTAAGGAAGAGTGGGAGCAGGCTCACAAAATTGAAATTGATCGCATGCGTGCTTCCATGCCCGGTGTCGATACGAGCATGTTTGATACGCCAGCATTGAAGTATGGCGTTTTGGAAAGACTGGTTCAAACAAAAGTGCTTGAGGCGTCTGCTCGAAATCTCAAGCTGAATATTTCTGATCAACGTGTCGTTAAAGCGATTTCAGACATGGAGGCTTTGGCGGCTCTGAAAAAGCCTGATGGCACATTGGATATAGAAAAATACAAACAGTTGCTTGCTGCACAGGGCATGTCGCCCGAGTTGTTTGAAGCCCGTATGCGTGGTGATTTGTCTGTACGTCAAGTTGTCAACGGCGTAACGCAAAGCACTGTCACGTTTCCTTCGCAAGTTGATGTTGCCATGCAAGCCTTTAAGCAACAGCGGGAGGTGCAGGTTGCCATTTTTTCTGCCTCGGATTATTTGGATCAAGCCAAACCTTCCGATGACGAGCTTATGGCTTATTTCAACAAGCACGCTGATGAATACAAGTCGATTGAAACTGCTGATATTGAATACGTCGTACTTGATCTTGCATTCATAGAACAAACCATTGTTGTGAACGAGTCAGAGTTGAAGTCGTACTTTGACCAGAATCAAGCTGCATTGGCTGGCAAGGAGGAACGCCGCGCGAGTCATATCTTGATCAATGCGCCCAAAGGGTCAAGTGAGGCCGATCTCACCAAAGCCAAAACCAAAGCAAGTGAGCTCTTAAGTCAATTGCGTCAAAAGCCAGAAGATTTTTCAGAGTTCGCCAAAAAATTCTCACAGGATGCGGGTTCTGCCCCCAATGGTGGCGACCTTGATTATTTTGCCAAAGGCGCCATGGTCAAACCATTTGAAGATGCCGCTTTCAAGCTCAAACCCGGCGAGATCAGTGATGTTGTTGAATCTGATTTTGGGTTTCACATCATCAAGCTCACTGACATCAAAACTGCATCAGCTGGTAATTTTCAACAATTACGCCCTCAACTTGAAGCCGACTTGAAGAAGGAGCAGGCTAGAAAAAAATATGCTGAATTGGCAGAACAATTTTCAAACCTTGTCTACGAACAATCGGATGGTTTTGATGCTGTTGTGCAAAAGCTGAAGTTGCCTGTCCAAAATGCCAAAGGTATCACCCGGGAGGTGAATGGCGGTGGAAAAGTTATTTGGGCGAATCCAAACTTGTTGAAATCTATTTTTTCCCAAGAAAGCATCAGTCGCAAGCGCAATACCGAGGCCGTCGAAACAGCAGCCAATCAATTGGTTTCAGCTCGCATCACTGACTATCGCCCTTCAACACAATTAAGTCTAGACAACGTCAAGCAATTGGTTGTTCAGGCCTTGCTTCGAGAGAAATCTTTGGAGTTGGCTGTCAAGGACGGTCAATCCAAACTGTCGCAATGGCGCGATAAGCCTGAGACAGGTTCTTGGCAAGTACCCGTCACCATTAGCAGAGAGCAGACGCAGCAATTGCCTGCCAACCTGGTTGATCTTGCAATGCGTGCTGACGACAAAAAATTACCCTCTGTGCAAGGAGTCAGCCTGGGTGCGAAGGGATTCGGTATTGTAAAGATCAACAAAGTCGTGTCAGCGCCAACTGCTGCGCAGTCCCCCGAGTCCTTGGATCGCTTCACGCAGGCTTGGGCAACTGCAGAAAATCTTGCTTACTTCAATTTGCTTAAAGATCGTCTGAAGGTTTCAGTCAAAGTACCTGACCCGCTTCGCAATGACGCAGCCAAATAAGGGGTTATCAGCCAGTTGATTTGCTCGTTATAATTTACCTCCGCGGTGGCTGTAGCTCAGTTGGTAGAGTCCAGGATTGTGATTCCTGTTGTCGTGGGTTCGAGCCCCATCAGCCACCCCATATTTCCATCTGATTGCATGTCGGAGTAAAACAATGCCTGGACTTATTCCTCAAATTGATCCGGATGGCCTGCTGGAATTCTCTGTTGTCTACACCGATCGTGCTTTGAATCACATGTCCAAACGCTTCCAAGGCGTGATGTGCGACATCTCCAAAATCCTCAAGTCTGTCTATCAAGCCCATTCATCTGTTTTGGTGCCTGGCAGTGGCACTTTTGGCATGGAATCTGTAGCCCGGCAGTTTGCCAATCAGCAAAAAGTGCTGGTGCTGCGTAACGGCTGGTTCAGTTACCGTTGGAGCCAAATTTTTGACATGGGGCATATTCCTTCAGAAACGATTGTTCTGAAAGCGCGTCCGTTGACGGACGCTGTTGACGCTTCTTGGGCCCCTTGCCCGATTGATCAGGTGGTTGCCACCATCAAGACAGAAAAACCCGCTGTTGTTTTCGCTCCGCATGTCGAAACTTCGTGCGGCATGATCTTGCCTGATGATTATTTGAAGCAAGTAGCAGACGCTGTTCACTCGGTTGGCGGCTTGTTTGTCTTAGATTGCATTGCATCTGGTGCCATGTGGGTTGACATGCGTGCAACAGGCGTCGATGTCTTGATCAGCGCACCTCAAAAAGGATGGAGTGGTTCACCTTGTTGTGCCATGGTCATGTTGAGTGAACGTGCCAGACATGCCATTGACGCGACTCAAAGCAGCAGCTTTGCGTGCGATTTGAAGAAGTGGTTGCAAATCATGGAAAGCTATGAAAATGGCTCGCATTCCTACCATACGACCATGCCCACTGATGCCCTAACGCGTTTGAGCGAGGTCATGCAAGAAACTCAGGCTTATGGGTTTGAAAAAGTCCGTCAAGAGCAAATCGAACTTGGTCACCGGGTCAGGGCCTTGCTTGAAAGCCGTGGTTTTGTCAGCGTCGCCGCTTCTGGATTCAAATCTCCAGGGGTGGTAGTCAGCCATACCTCGGACCCCCAACTTCAAAACAGCCAAAAATTCCTTGCTTTGGGATTACAAACAGCTGCTGGCGTTCCTTTGCAATGTGACGAGCATCAAAACTTCATGACCTTCAGGATCGGCTTGTTTGGTTTGGAAAAGCTGCATCACATTGACCGAAGCGTTGGCCACTTGAGTGCCGCGCTAGATCAGCTTGGGTTTGTTGAAAAAATTCCCTTGGCAGCTTGAGCATGCTTTTGCAAATCGGTCTGTTTCTTCTACAGTCGATATCGCATTTGGTGGTTGCAAGTCTTCTCTTGAGGTTTTATGCCTTTCTATTTCGAATCAATATCAGTTCGAACAGTGCAGGCTTGGGTCAATTTCTTTTCGCTGTGACTGATTGGGCCGTACTGCCGCTGCGAAGTTTTTTGCCTCGTTTATCTCGGATTGATTTATCTTCTTTGCTGCCAGCCTTGGCCATTTTGCTGCTACTGAGTTTGGTCAAGTCGTGGGTAATGACACGCCAAATCGACTTGTCGCATGTGTCTTATTTGTTTATCTTTGACACCTTGAGTTTGATCATTACCTTGCTCACAGTGATGCTCATCATCCAAGCCGTGCTCAGTTGGATTCAACCGCAATCGCATGTTCAGTACTTCCTGCATCAACTGTCTGATCCTCTGCTAAGACCAATCAGAAACTTCATGCCGCTTATAGGTGGCATTGATGTTTCACCATTGGTGGCCTTGTTGATCCTTCAAGTGCTAAGCATGGTGATTCACAGTTACAAGTTTTAAAAAAACCTCTCAGCCTTTGTGATCTGAGAGGTTTGTGCCAACTAATGAAAACCTAAATCAGTCAAAGACCTGCATTTTGCTGGGCCACCATCATGTAAAGCATGGAAATGGACAGCATGGTATTCACCCGCGAGGTGAGCATGGCCACTCGCGCTGCCTTGGCTTTTTCAGGCGCTTCAACAGCGACGATGCCCAAAGCTTTCTTTTGGTTGGGCCAAATGATGAACCATACATTGAAAGCCATGATCAAGGCGATCCACATGCCCAAGCCAATGGCCACAACGCCAGGCTGAAGGGTGAGCGCCATCATCAAATAACCTTGCATCCAAGCCACCAACAAGCCAGTGATGACCGTGGCCAAGGCAGCGTAACGGAACCAGAACAATGCCGTTGGGGCGATCACTTTGCTGATGGCAGGTTTTTGCTCATCCGGAATATTGGGCATGGATGGGATTTGCACGAAGTTGAAATACCAGAGCAAACCAATCCACATGACACCAGAGGCCACGTGCAGCCAGCGCATCACAAAGGTGCCCCAAGCATGGCTAAAAGGAATGCTGGTGCCTGAGATGGATGTTTCAACCAGCAAAATGATGATCAATAAGACCACGCCAGCAATGACGGTTTTGAGTAGAGATTGCAGAATTTGAGCCATGAAGTACCTTTACGTGAAGTCAAACACCATTCAAACCATGCATTTGTACAACCAACGCATGAACGAAACTTTTAGATTTTGCCACTGAACTTGAGACCTGCAATTACTAAGGGTTGACCATGACCAATTTGCCTTGCACCGCCCTGGAATTCATGCGTTCATAGGCTTGCATCAACTGATCCATGGGCATGGTGCTGTCGATGAAGGGTTTGATCTTTTTGTGCTCATACCAATCGGTCAAGGTGGCCATCATTTCGGCATTTTTCAATGGTTCGCGTTTCGCAAAATCTCCCCAGAAAACGCCAACAATGGAAGCTCCTTTGAGCAAGGCCAAATTCCAGGGCAGGGCAGGGATGGGACCCGCCGCAAAGCCCACCACCAAGTAACGTCCACGCCAGGCGATGGATCTGAAAGCCGGTTCGGAGAATTCACCACCCACGGGGTCGTAAATGACATCCGGGCCTTTGCCCTGGGTGAGGGCTTTGATTTGTTCACGGAAGTCCCCGTTGGTGTAGTTGATAACCTCATCTGCGCCCAATTGACGACATAGTGCGCACTTCTCGTCGGTTGAAGCAGCAGCAATCACTTTCGCACCAACTGCCTTGGCGATTTGAATCGCTGAGGAACCTACACCGCCTGCAGCACCCAAAATCAACACGGTTTCACCCGCCTTGAGTTGAGCCCGGTCCACCAGGGCATGGTAGGAGGTGGCATAGATCATGATGAAAGCCGCAGCGTCCACGGCGTTGAAGCTTGGCGTGAGGGGCAAGCACAGTTTGGCCGGCGCCAGTGTGTGGGTGGCGAATCCGCCGGTCCCAGACAAACACGCCACGGTTTGGCCCACTTTCAAATGTTTCACCTCACTGCCGATGGCTTCAATCACGCCAGCGTATTCCGAGCCCGGCACAAAGGGCAGGGCAGGCTTCATTTGGTATTTGTTTTGTACGATCAACAAATCGGGAAAATTCAAACTGGCGGCTTGAATGCGAATCAGGACCTCATCTGCCCCAGGCGTGGGCGTGGGCAGTTCGGTCCACTTCAATGCTTGTACACCAACCGGGTTCTCGCAAAGCCAAGCTTTCATGGTTTCTTCCTCAAAAATTAAAAGTGGATAGCTAAATTCTTCTCAATACTGAAACGGCTGCGCCAGATCAACCCGGGCGGCCCCTACAATGACATTTTTCCCAGGATACGCATGAGAATTTTGATTTCCAATGATGATGGTTACCAAGCGCCTGGCATTATCGCCTTGTACCAAGCCTTGAAAGATATCGCGCAGGTTGAGGTCATCGCCCCCGAACACAATAACAGTGCGAAATCCAATGCCTTGACCTTGCAATCGCCTATTTACATTCGGCATGCAGAGAATGGTTTCAAATACGTCACTGGCACGCCAGCGGATTGCGTGCACATTGCCTTGACGGGACTTTTAAACTACAAACCTGATTTGATTGTTTCTGGCATCAACAACGGTGCCAACATGGGTGACGACACGATTTATTCGGGCACGGTGGGTGCTGCCATGGAAGGTTACCTGATGGGCATCCCAGCCATTGCTTTCAGCCAGGTTGAGCGCGGCTGGACCCATTTGGACGATGCTGCTGAGCGTGCCAAAGACTTGGTTTTGGCCCTGATGGCTGACGCCTCCTTGAATCAAGCCCCTTGGCTGGTCAACGTGAACATTCCAAACTTACCCAAAGAGAAATTGGGTTTGAATCAACTGTGTCGCTTGGGTCGGCGACATCCCGCGCAACAGGTCATTACCCAGCAAAGCCCGCGTGGCGAAACCATGTATTGGATTGGCAGTGCGGGAGCAGCCAAAGATGATGCGCACGACACTGATTTCTACGTCACGTCTCAAGGCCATGTTTCTTTAACACCATTGCAGGTTGATTTGACCGACCATGAGGCGCTTCCTTTTTGGCGGACATCCATCGCGAACTGGAACGCGCAGGCATGAAAGAACGACCCAGCTTCCCGGCCAAATTGCAATCGTCCGTGGCGCCGGTGTCCAAGCAGCCTATCTCATCCAAAACGTGGACAGGGTCACTTCAAGCCCAAGCGAAATCAACTCAACAAAGCACAGCTGCTTCAGGTTTTGGACTGGATTCAGAAACTGTTCGTGCCGCCATGGTTCGCAAACTGATGGAACAGGGCGTTGAAGACGAGATGGTGTTGAATGCGCTCGGTTCGGTGGAGCGCCACAAGTTCATTGACAGTGCACTCGCCAATCAAGCCTATGAGGACACCAGCTTGCCCATTGGTTTTGGTCAAACCATTTCCAAGCCGAATGTGGTGGCCCGAATGATTGAACTCTTGCGCCAAGGAAACAATTTGAAAATCACCGGCAAGCTTGGCCGGGTATTGGAAATTGGCACCGGCTGCGGCTACCAAGCAGCGCTGCTCAGCAAGGTTTCACAAGAGGTCTACAGCATTGAGCGCATCAAAGGCTTGTATGAAAACGCCAAAGAAAATTTGCGACCCATGCGCATTCCCAATTTGCATCTCATCTTGGGCGATGGCATGCTGGGGTGCCCGGCGGGCGCACCGTTTGCGGGCATCATTGCCGCGGCTGGTGGGGACGCCATTCCTCCAGCTTGGATCGATCAATTGGCCGAAGGCGGGCGCATCGTGGCACCTGTGGCCGGTGCGCAAGGCGTCCAAAGTTTGGTGGTGATTGACAAGCGTTCATCGGGCCTGCATCAAACCTTGTTAGAACCAGTGCACTTTGTTCCTCTCAAATCAGGTGTGATCTGAATGAAAAAATCTCTCGACACCTTGGCCTCCCATGCCTTTTGGGGATTGTTCATGATGCTTGCTTTGCTCTTGGCGGGTTGCGTCAGTTCAGGGCGCAGTTCCCCCGCGCCCGTTGAAGATCATCCGACCGTTAAAAAGAAACAAACCCCTAAATCAACGACTGCATCACCAACTACGACACCGCCTGCCGCGGCTTCTGCGTCTGCGACGCCTGAACAAGCTGCCAAGCCGGGGTACTACACCGTCAAGCAAGGCGACACCTTGATACGCATTGGCTTGGACCATGGCCAAAATTGGCGCGACATCATGCGCTGGAACGCTTTGGAAAACCCCAACCTGATTGAAGTGGGGCAGGTCTTGCGTGTGGCGCCGCCGTCAGTCAATGCCGCCTCAGAAGAAGTGGTGGTCAAACCTGTCACACCCCCTGGCAATGTGGCGGGCTCCCAAGTCGAAGCCAAACCCAATCCGCAAAATCAAGCGCCTGCTGCAAACACACCTGCCCCTGAGGTTTCAGAGGAGCAACTGACGTTTTTGTGGCCGGCCCAAGGCGCTGTCTTGGCAGGTTTTGATGATGCCAAAAACAAGGGCATCGACATTGGTGGCAAATTGGGTGAACCTGTGTTGGCCTCTGCGGACGGCAAAGTGGTTTATGCCGGTTCAGGCTTGCGCGGTTATGGCAATTTGGTGATCTTGAAACACAACAACACTTATTTGACGGCCTACGCCCACAACCAAACCTTGCTGGTCAAGGAAGATCAACAGGTCAAGCGCGGACAAAAAATTGCTGAAATGGGTAACTCGGATTCTGACCAAATCAAGCTTCACTTTGAAATCCGCAAACTGGGCAAGCCGGTCGATCCCTCCAAATTACTTGCGCCACGCTAAGCACAACGCCTCAGCGCTTCCAAAATGTCAAACTTTCCGTTAACCATTGAATCCATGGATTTGGAAGCGCAAGGTATTGCGCACCGAAGTGATGGGAAAGTGGTGTTTGTGGAAGGCGCACTGCCGTTTGAAGTGGTCAGCGCCAATATCCATCGCAAAAAGAACAACTGGGAGCAAGGCAGCTTGCTGCAGATTCACCATGAATCCTCCCAGCGAGTGAAACCCCCTTGCCCCAATTTCGGTTTGCAAGCAGGTGCCTGTGGCGGCTGCAAGATGCAACACCTGAATGTGTGGGCCCAAGTCGCCGTCAAGCAAAGGGTGTTGGAAGACAACTTATGGCATTTGGGCAAGGTCAAACCCTTGCAGATTTTGCGTCCCATTCAAGGCCCAGACTGGGGTTACCGGTACCGTGCACGTTTATCGGTTCGCTATGTCATCAAAAAATCCAAGGCCCTGATCGGCTTTCATGAGCGCAAGAGCCGCTATGTGGCCGACATGGAAAGCTGCGCAGTGTTGCCGCCCCATGTGAGCGCCTTGTTGTTGCCGCTTCGCGACTTGATAGGTGGTTTGGATGCGAAAGACAGCTGCCCGCAGATTGAGGTGGCTTGTGGCGACACCGTCACTGCATTGATCTTGCGACACCTGTTGCCTTTGTCTGCTGCTGATACCCTTGGCCTGCAGCAATTCGCCCATGACCACCATGTGCAATGGTGGCTCCAACCCAAAGGTCCCGATTCGGTTCATCCCTTGACCCTGGCCGATGGCGCTGAAGCTGAATCGCTTTTTTACGGGCTCCCCCAGTTTGGGCTGTCCATGCATTTCCGCCCCACCGATTTCACCCAAGTCAATCCGCACATCAATCAGGTGTTGGTCTCTAAAGCCATGGGGCTGCTTGATATTCAACCCCCAGAGCGATTGATTGATTGGTTTTGCGGCTTGGGCAATTTCACCTTGCCGATGGCCACCCTGGCCCGTCATGTGATCGGCGTGGAGGGCAGTCAGTCCTTGCTGGACTGGGCCCAAAAAAACAAAGATTTGAATTCACGATATGCCTTGAATGGAAGTC
>JBIIPF010000098.1:0-6458 GCA_044342755.1 Limnohabitans sp.
TGACGGTCACAGCCACATTCGGTAATTGCGCAGCGTCATGGGTGTTGAATGGATTGGCCGCCTGATCGGTTTTTTTAAAACCGTCAAAAAGCGCAAAAAAACAGTTATACTTTGCGGCTTCGCAACGCAGCAAACCTGCAATGCAAAGGGGGACGTTAGCTCAGTTGGTAGAGCAGCGGACTTTTAATCCGTTGGTCACAAGTTCGAATCTTGTACGTCCTACCACCCTCATTCAAAAAAACCAGTTCAAACAGAACTGGTTTTTTTTCGCCTCATCACATTCAAGCCAGGGTTTCGAGTTGCGCGGTCAATTCAAGCCAACGCAATTCCAATTCTTCCAATTCATCTTCCACCACTTTGAGGCGCTTGCCTGCGTTGGCAATGTCAGCTGGGGCCAACGGGCTGGCCAATTGATCGTGCAAGCTTTGCTTCTCAGCTTCCAAACTGGCCATGGTTTTTTCAATGCCGTCCTGTTCTTTTTTCAAGGGACGTTTTTTTTCGTTGGTCTCTTTGCGTTGTTGCGCATCGTCTTTGCGTTGTTCACGCGAAGCCACCAAGGGCTTGTCAGGGGCCACGCTCACCGGGGTCGCCAACAGGGGTGCCGCGGCCATGGGAGTCGCGGCCACGGGAGTCGCGGCCACGGTCAACGCTGCATTGGCCGCTGCGGTGGCTTCGGCACGCAGTCGTTTGGCTTCGTCCAACAGGTAGCGTTGGTAATCATCCAAGTCGCCGTCAAAAGGCGATACGCCACCACGTGACACCATCCAGAACTCATCGCACACAGCACGCAAGAGTGCGCGGTCGTGACTGACCAACATCACCGTGCCTTCAAATTCATTCAGGGCCATGCTCAGGGCTTCGCGTGTGGCCAAGTCCAAGTGGTTGGTTGGCTCGTCCATCAGCAGCAGGTTGGGGCGTTGCCACACCAGCATGCACAGCACCAAGCGGGCTTTCTCGCCGCCGCTCATGCTGCCCACGGCCTGCTTGACCATGTCGCCACCAAAGTTGAACTGCCCCAAGAAACTGCGCAAGTCTTGCTCACGCGTGGCTTGACCGGCCAACTTGCCCTCCACCGTTAACTTTTTGCACAAGTCAATCATGTGCTGCAGCGGGTTGTCAGCCGGGCGCAGCACATCGAGTTCTTGCTGGGCAAAGTAGCCAATGTTGAGGCCCTTGCCTTCGGTCATGTCGCCGCCCAAAGCTTTCAAGTCGCGTGCAATGGTTTTCACCAAGGTTGATTTGCCTTGGCCATTGGCCCCCAAGATGCCAATGCGTTGACCAGCCAACACCGAACGGCTGATGTTTTGCACGATCACGGTGGGCGGGGTGTCTGCCGGTGCATCGTCGGGGGCTGGGTAGCCCACACTCACGCCTTGCATGCTGAGCATCGGGTTGGGCAGGTTGGCAGGTTCTTTGAACTCGAAGCTGAAGTCGGCATCGGCCAGCAGAGGCGCAATTTTTTCCATGCGATCCAAGGCTTTGACCCGACTTTGCGCTTGCTTGGCTTTGCTGGCTTTGGCCTTGAAGCGGGCAATGAATTTCTGCAAGTGGGCAATCTTGTCTTGTTGCTTGGCAAAGGCGTTTTGCTGCAACTCCATTTGCTCGGCACGCATGTCTTCAAACTTGCTGTAGTTGCCGCCGTAGCGCACCAACTTGCCTGCATCAATGTGCAGCGTGACGTTGGTGACTGCATCTAAAAATTCGCGGTCATGGCTGATGACCACCATGGTGCCTTCGTAGCGCTTGAGCCAAGCTTCTAGCCACACCAAAGCATCCAAGTCCAAGTGGTTGGTGGGCTCGTCCAAGAGCAGCAAGTCTGACGGGCACATCAGGGCGCGGGCCAGTTGCAAGCGCATGCGCCAACCGCCCGAAAAACTGTTCACTGCGTTGTCGAGTTCGGTGGTTTTGAAGCCCAAGCCCAAGATGAGTGCTTGCGCACGGGAC
Source organism: Limnohabitans sp. (assembly GCA_044342755.1). Taxonomy (GTDB): domain Bacteria; phylum Pseudomonadota; class Gammaproteobacteria; order Burkholderiales; family Burkholderiaceae_C; genus Limnohabitans. The sequence goes on from JBIIPF010000098.1 coordinate 1,945, forward strand.
TGTGCATCGTGTTCACCAGCGTCGTAGAGCGCCATGTAGGCGTTGCCCAGACGCTCACCGTCTTCAGTGGCTTCAGCCGCTTGCACTTCTGCGCGGGCCTCATTCAAGACGGTGTCACCTTCGATCACAAAGTCGGTGGCACTTTGTTCAGTTTCAGGCATGTCTTGCGACACTTGACCCATGCGCCATTGCGTGGGAATGTAGAACTCACCCGAATCTTCGTGCAGACCGCCGTTCAGCAATGCAAACAGCGACGATTTGCCCGCGCCATTGCGACCCACCAAACCCACTTTTTCACCGGGGTTCATGGTGACAGATGCGCCTTCCAGCAACACCTTGGCACTGCGGCGCAAGGTGACATTTTTGATTGTGATCATGGGTTCAAGGCGCTTTCTGTGATCGCTTGTCGGGTAAGGAGTAAGACCTGGTCGTCACCAGCACTGGTCGATAGCCACACGACATCCAAATGGGGAAAGGCTGCTTCAAAATAGTCACGCTCATGACCGATTTCCAGCACCAACAAGCCGTGTTCGTTCATGTGGACAGGCGCGTCGCGCAAGAGTTGGCGCACAAAGTCCATGCCATCGGTGCCGCCGGCCAAAGCCAGAGTGGGTTCGGCTTTGAATTCGGGTGGCAGCGCAGCCATGCTTTGATCGTTCACATAGGGCGGGTTGCACACAATCAAATCGAAGCGACCATCGGCTTGGGCCAAACCATCCGATTGAGCCAATTGCATGCGCGATTCAAGTCCGTGGCGCTCAATGTTGATCTGCGCCACGGCCAAGGCGTCTTTGGACAGGTCCAAACCCAGCACTGAAACTTCGGGGTAGGCCAGTGCGGCCAAGATGCCCAAGCTGCCATTGCCCGTGCACAAGTCCAGCACGCGGGTGCTGTTCGGGCACAGCCACGGGTCGATGCTTCCTTCGGCCAGCACTTCGGCAATGAGAGAGCGCGGCACGATGGCGCGCTCGTCGATGTAGAAAGACACGCCTTGCAACCAAGCCTCTTGCGTGAGGTAAGCCGCAGGTTGTCGGCGCTCAATGCGCTGTGCGATCAAGGCTTGCACGTGTTCGATTTGCGTTGGCGATAGTTCTGTCTGGCGTGCAACGTCGTTGAAGTCGGTGTCCAGGGGCAAACCCAATTTCCAGAGTACCAACCACGCCGCTTCGTCTTCTGCGGTGGTGGTGCCTTGGCCAAAGGCCACGCCGGCTTGGCTGAGTTGTTCAGCACCCAGCTGAATCAGCTTGGAGAGATTCATGCCAAAGCGCGGTTCAAATGTTCCAACACGCGGCGGTAAATGTTTTTGAGCGGTTCCAAATCTGCCACCGCCACACACTCGTCAATTTTGTGGATGGTGGCGTTGCAGGGGCCGAGTTCAATCACTTGGGGGCAAATTTGTGCGATGAAGCGACCATCGGAAGTGCCGCCCGTGGTGGAGAGTTCGGTATTCAAGCTGGTCTCATCCAAGATGGCGGTTTGAACTGCGCCCACCAAATCCCCGGGGGTGGTGAGAAAAGGCAGACCGCCAATGGTCCACGCCAAGTCATAGTTCAAACCGTGTCGGTCGAGCACGGCGCACAAGCGCTGTTGCAATTGCTCCGGTGTGGACTCGGTGCAAAAACGAAAATTGAAGTCCACCACGCAACTGCCTGGAATCACATTGCTGGCCCCAGTGCCTGCATGGATGTTGCTCACCTGCCAGCTGGTGGGTGGAAAGAATGCATTGCCTTGGTCCCATTCGATAGACACCAATTCAGCCAAGGCAGGGGAGAACAGGTGAATTGGATTTTGAGCCAGCTGTGGATAAGCGATATGACCTTGCACACCTTTGACCGTGAGCTTGCCGCTCATGGTGCCACGGCGACCGTTTTTGATCATGTCACCAGTTTGTTTCACCGACGTGGGCTCACCCACAATGCACCAGTCCAGTTGTTCACCGCGCGCCTTCAAGGTGTTGCAGACCACCACGGTGCCGTCAATGGCCGGGCCTTCCTCATCGCTGGTCAGTAAAAAAGCGATGTTGATCTGCGGCTCAGTGCAGGCAGCCACAAATTCTTCACAAGCCACCACCATCGCCGCCAGCGAGGCTTTCATGTCACTGCTGCCTCGGCCATACAACATGCCGTTGCGGTGGGTGGGCGTGAACGGGTCCTGCGTCCATTGGTCCAAGGGGCCGGTGGGAACCACATCGGTGTGGCCAGCAAACACCAGTGTTTTTGAATGGGCGTGAGTGCTGCGCTTGACCGCCCACAGGTTGCTCACCCGAAAAGAGTCTGGCCCGCTGTCGATGCGCTCGCACTCAAAACCCAAGGGCGCAAGCCTTGCCGTGATGATGTCCAAACAGCCCGCGTCCTCGGGGGTGACCGAAGGGCGCGAGATGAGTTGCTCGGTGAGCTGAAGGGTGCGAGACATCGGATGGACTGAAGAGGATCAGTCGCGCAGCAAATCGTTGATGCTGGTTTTCGAGCGTGTTTGTGCATCCACGCGCTTGACCACGATGGCGGCATACATGCTGTAAGGCGCACCATTGGCCGCCACTTTGGGGATGTTGCCGGCCACCACCACGGAGCCCGATGCCACGCGACCGTAGCTGATCTCGCCGGTGGAACGGTCGAAGATGGGGGTGGACTGGCCAATGAACACACCCATGCCCAGCACCGCGTTTTCTTCGATGATGACGCCTTCCACCACTTCGGAGCGCGCGCCGATGAAGCAGTTGTCTTCAATGATGGTGGGGTTGGCTTGTAAAGGTTCCAACACACCGCCAATGCCCACGCCACCCGACAAGTGCACGTTCTTGCCAATTTGTGCGCACGAGCCCACCGTGGCCCAGGTATCGACCATGGTGCCGCTGTCAACATAAGCGCCGATGTTCACGTAGGAGGGCATCAAAATAGCGCCAGGGGCCACGTAGCTACCCCGACGTGCCACAGCGGGAGGGACCACGCGCACACCAGCGGCCTTGAATTCTTCATCCGATAGATTAGAAAACTTGGTTTTGACTTTGTCGTAGTAACCCAGGTCGCCGCCTTTGATGATTTTGTTGTCGTTCAAACGGAAAGACAACAACACGGCTTTTTTCAACCACTGATGAACTGTCCATTGGCCCACGCCTTCCCGGGTGGCCACACGCAAACGACCACCGTTGAGTTCGGCAATCACATGGTTGACGGCGTCCAGCACTTCATGGGTGGCGTTTTCGGCGTTGATGGTGGCACGGTTGTCCCAGGCGTTGTCGATGATGTGTTGCAGTTGGTGTTGAGCCATGGTTGTTTTCTTTGAGCTGGTTGAAATTAAGAATGGTTTTGTTGGACGAAAGCCACGATGCGTTCAGCGGCTTCGAGGCATTCCTCGGGTTGTGCCACCAATGCCATGCGAATGCGGCCTTGGCCGGGGTTGATGCCGTTGACCTCGCGCGCCAAATAGCGGCCAGGCAACACCGTGACATTGTATTGAGCCAGCAACTCGCGGGCGAAAGCCTCGTCATCACCCCCTGGAACAGCCGCCCACAGGTAAAAACCAGCGTCTGGCAAGGCCACATCGAGCACTTGGGCCAACAGGGGCGTGACCTGCTCGAATTTGGCTTTGTAGAGTGCGCGGTTGGCCTGGACATGGCCTTCATCATTCCAAGCTGCGATGCTGGCCGCTTGCACCATGCCACCCATGGCGCTGCCGTGGTAGGTGCGGTAGCGCAAGAAGGGCGCAATGAGCGCCGCGTCTCCAGCCACAAACCCACTGCGCAGCCCTGGCACATTGCTGCGTTTGGACAAGCTGGTGAAACTGATCAGATTTTTAAAATCGGTTTTGCCAAGCAACTTGGCAGCCTGTAAACCACCAAGGGGTGGTGTGTCGCCAAAATAAATCTCGCTGTAACACTCGTCCGAGGCCAGCACAAACCCATATTGATCGCTCAAAGCAAACAGCTTTTGCCATTCACTGAGGGGCATGACCGCGCCCGTCGGGTTGCCGGGTGAACAAACAAACACCAGTTTGGTTTTTTGCCATACCGCGGGGGCAACGCTGTCCCAGTCCACTGCAAAATTTTGGCTGGGCAAGCTTGGCACGTAGTGAATCTGAGCGTTGCCCAGCAGGGCAGCACCTTCATAAATTTGATAAAAGGGATTGGGTGAGACCACCACCGCGTCCGTATGGCCATCCAACACGGTTTGGGCCAAGGCAAACAAGGCCTCGCGCGACCCATTGACGGGCAACACCTGGGTATCGGGGTTCAAGGTCACGTCATAGCGGCGTTGAACCCAGTTGGTGCATGCCTGCCTGAAGGCCAAGGAGCCCGCGGTGGCTGGGTAGGCCGACAAAGCATCTGTGTTTTGACACAAAGCGTCGATGATCAGGGGCGGGGTGGCATGGCGGGGTTCGCCAATGCCCAAGCTGATGGGAGACCAATTCGGGCTGGGGATGACGTCTGAAAACAAAACACGTAAACGCTCGAACGGGTAGGGGTGTAGCTTTGATAACAGTGGGTTCATGGCTGATATTATCGAGCCATGTACAGT
>JBIIPF010000099.1:0-6395 GCA_044342755.1 Limnohabitans sp.
TCAACTCACGCGCCGCCTGAACGGCCAACTCAGCGAAGAAGAATTTCGCCCTTTGCGTTTGCAAAATGGTTGGTATGTTCAGCGCTATGCACCCATGCTGCGCGTGGCCGTGCCCTATGGCGAACTCAACAGCGCACAGCTGCGGGTGTTGGCCCGCATTGCCCGCGAATTTGACCGACCCGATGAGGCTTTGTTTCAAGCCGCGCAAGCCAAGCAAGACGCGATCGGCGGTATTCCTGCCCCTGCCTTGAGCCACGGCTACGCCCATTTCACCACCCGGCAAAACCTGCAATACAACTGGATACCGCTGGAGAAAAGCGCTGACGTGATGGACCTGCTGGCCAGTGTCAACATGCATGGCATTCAAACCAGCGGCAACTGCATCCGCAACATCACCGCTGACGAACGTGCGGGTGTGGCGGTGGATGAAATCGTCGATCCACGCGCCTTTGCCGAAATCTTGCGCCAGTGGAGCACGCTGCATCCCGAGTTTGCGTTTTTGCCGCGCAAATTCAAAATCGCCATCAGCGGCGCCCAAGAAGACCGCGCCGCCACGGCTTGGCACGATGTCGGTTTGCAAGTGCACCGCAACGAGGCAGGCGAAGTGGGTTTTCGCGTCATGGTCGGCGGTGGCATGGGTCGCACGCCCATCATTGGCACCGTCATCCGCGAATTCTTGCCTTGGGATCAAATCATCAATTACTTGGAAGCCGTGATCCGGGTCTACAACCTGTTTGGCCGCCGCGACAACAAGTACAAAGCCCGCATCAAAATTTTGGTGAAGGCTGAAGGCCAACACTACATCGACCAAGTCGAAGCCGAGTACCAGCGCATCGTCACGCAAGATGGTGCGCCCCACACCATCACCCAAGCCGAGCTGGATCGTGTGACTGCGAGTTTTGTGCCGCCCACCTTGGCTGACAAAACCCATTTGTCCGCCGAGGACGTGTTGACGCAACTGACTCAAGCCGCGGACGCCGACAAAAACTTTGCCCGCTGGTTGCAACAAAACGTGGCACCGCACCGCAACCCGCATTTGCGCGTGGTGACCTTGTCGTTCAAGCGTTTGGGTCAAGCGCCCGGTGACGCCACGGCCGATCAACTCGACGCCTCGGCTTTGTTGGCCGACACGTTTTCAGCGGGTGAAGCCCGCGTCAGCCACGATCAAAACCTGGTGCTGCCTTGGGTGGCTGCGGACCAACTGACCGCGCTTTACAAGGAAGCCAAAGCCCTGGGCTTGGCCAAACCCAACATCCGCATGTTGACCGACATGATTGCCTGCCCCGGCGGCGACTATTGCGACTTGGCCAACGCCCGTTCATTGCCCTTGGCTGCTGCTATTTCAGAGCGTTACCAAGACCTCGACGAATTATTCGACTTGGGCGAAATTGATGTGCACATCAGCGGTTGCATCAACTCGTGCGGCCACCACCACAGCGGCCACATTGGCATCTTGGGGGTGGATAAAGACGGTAAAGAGTGGTACCAAGTCACGCTGGGTGGTTCGGATGGTTCTGCCTTGAGCGGCGCACCCAAGCCCGGCAAAGTGGTGGGACCTTCGTTCTCGTCTGCCGAAGTGGTGGATGTGATTGATGCGGTGTTGCAGGTGTACACCGAGCAGCGCCAGCATGGCGAGACCTTCATTGACGCGGTGCAGCGTGTTGGGTTTGACGCTTTCAAAACAGCTGCGAATGCGGCCCGCCACCCGTCGGACGACGAAGCCCTGAGCCCTGCAGCCTGAAAGACCACCATGCAATTGCTTTCACACACAGACAAACTTCACGCTGCCGATTTGCAACTGGGCAATGATGCGGATGTCTTGTCGCAAAACCTGCAAGGCGTGCAGACCATCGAACTGCACTTTCCCAGCTTCACCGATGGCCGCGCGTTCAGCCAAGCCCTGATGCTGCGCCGTCGTTGCGGCTTCCAAGGTGAGATTCGCGCCACCGGCGACGTGCTGGTGGACCAGTTGCAGCAAATGCAACGCTGCGGTTTTTCAAGCGCCGTGCTGCGCGCCGACCAGAGCCTGACCAAAGGGCGAGAATTGCTGGCGCACTTCAGCGCCTTCTACCAAGGCGACGTGACCCAACCCCAACCTTTGTTTGCAAGATGAAACCCCACACTCCCGCCACCACGCTGCACGCCAAACCCAGCGCCCATTTCGCCGACAAATTGGCCGCCACCCAAGCGCAATTGAAAGCAGCCGCCGCTGAACTGCAGCCTTTGAAACAAGCCTCCAGCTTGGGCGCTGAAGATGTGGTCATCACCCACATCATCAACAGTTTGGCCTTGGACATTCCGGTGTTTGTCCTGGAAACCGGCGCGCTGCACGCAGACACCTTGGCTTTGCTGGAGCGCTTGCAAGCGCATTCGCGTGCGCCCATCCAAGTGTTCAAACCCCAGCACGAGGCGGTCATCGCCTTTGTGAAAAACCCGGGTCAACAAGCCATTTTCCAGAGCATCGCCAACCGCAAAGCCTGCTGCGGCGTGCGCAAACTCGAACCCTTGGGCCGTGCATTGCAAGGTCAAAAAGCCTGGATCACCGGTTTGCGCCGTGAACAATCCCAAGCACGCGCTGAAGTGGCCGCACAAGAGGCGGACGTCACCAACGGCGTGTCCATCCTCAAGCTCAACCCACTGGTGGATTGGACCTGGGGCGACGTGTGGCACTACATCGCCACGCACAAGGTGGACTACAACCCGCTTCACGACCAGTTTTTCCCCAGCATCGGTTGCGCGCCGTGCACCCGCGCCATCAGCTTGGGCGAGGACTTCCGCGCTGGTCGCTGGTGGTGGGAAGACGAGAACGCCAAAGAGTGCGGTTTGCACGTGAAAGCCTGAACATGAACGCCATTACCCTCACCGAATTACCCCACCTGAGCAACGCCCACCTGGATGCCTTGGAAGAAGAAACCATCTTCATCCTGCGTGAAGTGGCTGCTGCTTTCGAGCGCCCCACCCTGCTGTTTTCGGGCGGTAAAGATTCTTTGGTGATGCTCAAATGCGCCGAGAAAGCCTTTGGCGCAGGCCGCATCCCCTATCCGCTGCTGATGATCGACACCGGCCACAACTTCCCCGAAGTGACCGACTTTCGCGATTTCCGCGCCCAAGAATTGGGCGCTGAACTCATCGTGCGCAATGTCGAAGACTCGATGAAAAAAGGCACGGTGCGCTTGGCGCATCCTGGCGAGAGCCGCAATGTGCACCAGTCGGTGACGCTGCTCGAAGCCATTGAGGAATTTCGCTTTGACGCCCTCATTGGCGGCGCACGACGTGACGAGGAAAAAGCCCGCGCCAAAGAGCGCATCTTCAGCCACCGTGACAGCTTTGGTCAGTGGCAGCCCAAGTCACAGCGCCCCGAGTTGTGGAATTTGTTCAACACACGCCTGCACCCCGGCGAGCATTTCCGCGTCTTTCCCATCTCCAACTGGACCGAGTTGGACGTGTGGCAATACATCTCGCGCGAGAACATCGCCCTGCCTTCGCTGTATTACAGCCACACCCGCGATGTGATCGAACGCCGAGGCTTGCTGGTGCCCGTGACCCACATGACGCCGCCCAAAGATGGCGAGACCGTGCAACAGCGCCAGGTGCGTTTTCGCACCGTGGGCGACATCACCTGCACTTGCCCCGTGGAAAGCACGGCCTCCAACCCCGAAGCCATCGTGCTGGAAACCTTGGCCGCCGACGTCAGCGAGCGTGGCGCCACCCGCATGGACGACCAGACCTCGGACGCCTCCATGGAAAAACGCAAAAAAGAAGGCTATTTCTGATGACGACCAACCTCGCCACCCGCCCTGCCCTGAAGTTCATCACCTGCGGTTCTGTGGATGATGGCAAGTCCACCCTCATCGGTCGTTTGCTGGTCGATTCCAAGTCGGTCTTGCAAGACCACTTGGCCGGTGTGCAACGCCAAGGCGAAACCGATCTGGCGCTGCTGACCGACGGTTTGTCCGCCGAGCGCGAACAAGGCATCACCATCGATGTGGCCTACCGTTACTTCAGCACCGAGACCCGCAAGTTCATCATTGGTGACGCTCCCGGCCACGAGCAGTACACACGCAACATGGTGACCGCCGCCTCCAGCGCCGACGCCGCCGTGGTGTTGGTGGACGCCACCAAGGTGGACTGGACCCAAGCCGGTTTGGCCTTGTTGCCACAAACCCGCCGCCACAGCCTGCTGCTGAAATTGCTGCGCGTGCCCTCGGTCATCTTCGCCATCAACAAACTCGATGCCGTGGCCGACGCCAGCACCGCCTTTGTCAACATCGCCCAAGCCTTGCAACAGTTTGCCGACGACGCGGGCATGGACGTGAATGCCATCGTGCCCATCTCGGCCTTGAAAGGCTGGAACGTGGTCAGCGCCCAAACCGATTGGTGCAATTACAGCGGCCCCAGCCTGCTGGAGCTGCTCGAGCGACTGCCGGTGACACCGGCTGACGAAGAAGGTGCCTTGGCTTTCGCTGTGCAATGGGTCGAGAAATTTCACGACAGCGCTGACACCTCCAAAGGTCGGCGCGTCTATTGGGGCCGGGTCGGCAACGGTGTGGCGCGTGTGGGCGACAGCATCAAAGTCTTTCCCAGTGGCCAAACTGCGGTCATCAAAGAAGTGCTGTCTGCCGTGCGTCTCGCAGGTGACGTGGCGGCCGGCCACAGCGCCGGCCTGGTGCTGGACCATGAAGTGGACGTGTCGCGTGGCGACTGGCTGCTGGCCGAGGACAGCCCGGTGAAAGCCGAAACCCAATTGAACCTCACCTTGGCCTGGCTGGACGATGAGCCCTTGGTGGCTGGCCGCGTCTACTGGGCACTGCACGGCCACCGTTGGGTCAAAGCCAAGGTCAGCCGCATCCTGCACCGCTTGGACATCAACACCTTGGAAGAGCACGAGGCCACCGAACTGCCCCCGAACGCGATTGGCCATGTGCAGTTGGCGTTTCAGCAGCCCTTGGTCAGCCTGCCTTTCGAGCAATCTCGCATTCTGGGTTCCTTGGTCTTGGTGGACACCGCCAGCCACAAAACCTCGGCGGCAGCGCTGGTTCAAGCCTGATTTTTTAGCCGCTTTGGCCCTGCCCCTAAAATCCACCCTTTTGTTGAATTCCTTCGTTTGAAGATCCCACCATGACCCACGTTGTCACCGAAGCCTGTATCCGTTGTAAATACACCGACTGTGTGGACGTTTGTCCCGTCGATTGCTTTCGCGAAGGCCCGAATTTTCTGACCATCGACCCCGACGAGTGCATCGACTGCGCGGTTTGCATCCCTGAGTGCCCGGTCAACGCCATTTATGCCGAAGAAGATGTGCCCTCAGATCAGCAGCACATGACCGCTTTGAACGCCGAGTTGTCCCGCATCGGCTGGCCCAGCATCACCAAGCGCAAAACGCCCTTGCCAGACGCCGATGACTGGAAAGAGAAATCGGGCAAGCTGTCTGAACTGCAACGCTAAAGCCTGCTGGGCTTGGCCAAACTGCCCATGACCGCCCCCCCAACGCCTGTTGCCACCGACGCCTTGGTGATTGGTGCGGGCCCTGTGGGCTTGTTTCAGGTGTTTCAACTCGGCCTGCAAGACATCCATGCCCAGGTGGTGGATGCCCTGCCCATGGTGGGCGGCCAGTGCATGGCGCTCTACCCCGACAAACCCATTTACGACGTCCCTGGCCTGCCGGTGTGCACGGGCCGCGAACTGGTCGAGCGCTTGCAGCAGCAAGCCGCGCCTTTCAAACCCCAGTTTCATTTGAACCAGCAGGTGGCGTCGGTGACGGCCACCGCCGATGGCCGTTGGTTGATCAACACCTCGGCTGCTCAGCAGTTCATCTGCCGCACCGTGTTCATTGCCGCCGGGGTCGGGGCCTTCTTGCCGCGCAAACTGGCGCTGCCTGCGCTGCAGGCCTTTGAAGCTACCCAAGTGTTTCACCAAGTCCCCGACAGCTTGTCACTGAAAGACCAACACCTGGTGGTGGTGGGCAGTGACGATGCGGCGGTGCAAGCGGTGCTTGAGAGCCAAACCCACAGCCCCGCCAGCGTCACCTTGGTGCACCGGCGTGCGACCTTGGATGCCTCATCTGACTTGCAATCCGCTTTTGTGCAAGCCTGTGACAGCGGCCAAGTGCGCTTGCAAGTGGGGCAAGTGCAAGGCCTGCACACGCACGCAGGAAGACTGAGCGGCTTGGAAATTGCCACGCCGGACGGCACCGTGTTGAACCTGCCTTGCGACCAACTTTGGGTGTTGTTGGGTTTGACGCCGCAGCTCGGCCCCATCGCCGATTGGGGCTTGGACATGGCCAAAAAACAGCTGAACGTGAACACCGAAACCTTTGCCACCAATGCAGCTGGTATTTTTGCGGTGGGCGACATCAACCACTATCCTGGCAAACGCAAGCTCATCCTCAGCGGTTT
>JBIIPF010000100.1:0-6363 GCA_044342755.1 Limnohabitans sp.
AGCCAACCAGACGTCCGCATTGAAACAACAGCACGTTGTGCCAGGCGCTGCGGGCTGGCCAACGTGAAATGCCCAAGCAAGCCGCGCCACACATGGCCAGGCAATGGGGGCCACCCACCACCCCCATCAAGCCGGCGGTGATCAGCAATGAAGACAACATCAAAGGATTTTAGAAAAGTGGGATCGTTGTTGGTCCGATTGCACATAGCGATCGAACACCATGGCAATGGCACGCACAAAGTACCAGCCCAGCGCCGTGACTTCAATCGCTTGATCGGTGAGCCGCACCAAGCCTTGCTCGGTCATGGGCTGCAACTGGCGTAATTCTTGGGCAAAGCTGTCTTTGAAATTCAACAAGTGCGCAGATTCAATCGATTCGAAATCCACCTGCCCTTGACACATCAAGGCCATGATGATGCTGCGGCGGGTCAGGTCGTCCCGCGACAAAGCGATGCCGCGCACCACCGGCAATCGACCTTGGTTGAGCAGGTCTTCGTACTCATCGAGCTGCTTGGCGTTTTGCACATAGTTGGCCCCGATGTTGCCAATCGATGAAACCCCCAGCGACACCAGGTCGCAATCGGGTTGGGTGCTGTAGCCCTGGAAATTGCGGTGCAAACGTCCTTGCCGCTTGGCGATGCTCAACGCGTCCTGGGGCAAGGCAAAGTGGTCCATGCCGATGTAGACATAGCCGGCCGCTTGCATGGCAGCCAAGGCCATGGCGAGCATCGCTGTTTTTTGGGTGGCGTTGGGCAAGGTGCTGGCGTCAATGTGGCGTTGCGGTTTGAAGCGGGCCGGCAAATGTGCATAGCCATACAAGGCGACACGGTCGGGCTTCAAGTCCACCACCGTGGCCAAGGTGCGGGCCCACGATTGTTCGGTCTGCATCGGCAGCCCGTAAATCAAATCCAAATTGATCGATTCAAAGCCCAGCCACCGCGCTTCGTGCATCAGTGCTTTCACCTGCTCAGCCGATTGCTCGCGGTGCACCGCCACTTGCACTTGCGGGTCAAAGTCTTGCACACCCAAACTCAGGCGGTTGAAGCCCACATCAAACAAGGTTTGCAAGCGTTTGGCGTCCACCGTTCGCGGATCGACCTCGATGGAGAATTCACCGCCCGGTTGCAACTGAAAGGCGCTTTTCAGCGTGGTCATCAAATCGATGAGTTCAGGGTCTTTGAAATAAGTGGGCGTGCCGCCGCCAAAGTGCAACTGCGACACGCTTTGCCCATGGCCCAAGTGCGGCAACAGCAATTGGATTTCTTGCTTGAGGTGGTGCAAATAGGACACGGCCTTGCCATAGTTGCCGGTGATGACTTTGTTGCACGCACAGTAATAGCACAAAGATGCACAAAAAGGAATGTGGACATAGAGTGAAAGCGGTACGGCATGGGCTCTGGCACCCAATCGGCGTTGGTCCAAGGCTTGCACATATTGGGCCTCGCCGTAAGCATCGACAAAACGATCAGCCGTGGGGTACGAGGTGTACCTGGGGCCCGGAACATCAAAGCGCTGTAAGAGTTCTGTAGAGATGTGCATGGTGGTCAGTGTTAGAGTGCGTACTGTGCTCTTTTGACAAGCATTCGTGTTTGAGCTACATCAAACTTTTGTTGTTCCCCTCCGTCAAGCAAGGTCTGCAGACCGCCATGAATCCACAAAGTTTTAAAGTTGCCTGCTCCAACTGCAATTTGCGCGAGTTGTGCATGCCCGTCGATTTGAGCGCCGCCGACCTGGACCGCATCGATGATCTGGTGGGTACTCGGCGCAAAGTCAAACGCGGCGATTCCCTCTACCACCATGGCGCCGGCTTCACTTCCTTGTATGCCATTCGCTCTGGTTTTTTCAAAACCAGCGTCACCTTGGAAGATGGCCGCGAACAGGTCACGGGGTTTCAAATGGCCGGTGAAATCATGGGTTTGGATGGCATCGTCAGCGACTTGCACACCTGTGACGCGGTGGCCTTGGAAAACGCCGAGGTCTGTGTCATGCCCTTTGACAAGATTGAAGAACTGTCCCGCGAGGTGAGCGCCTTGCAGCACCATGTGCACAAGATCATGAGCCGCGAAATCGTGCGCGAGCACAGCGTCATGATGATGCTGGGCAGCATGCGCGCCGAGGAGCGATTGGCGGCTTTTTTACTCAACCTCACTCATCGCTTGCATGCGCGTGGTTTTTCGCGCTCCGAGCTGGTGTTGCGCATGACCCGCGAAGAAATTGGCAGCTACTTGGGTTTGAAAATCGAAACCGTCAGCCGCACCTTTTCCAAATTTGTCGATGAAGGCGTGCTCGAGGTCAAACAAAAAAACCTGCGCATCTTGCGCCCTGACACCCTGCAACAACTCGTCAACGCCCCCATCAACTGCTGACAGCCATTCAGGGTTTGCCGGTGTCCGTGGGCCTTGCCGACGTGGCCGCATGGTTGCGTGCTTGCATGGCCGGTGCCATGCCCCGGTCTTTGTTCAATTGCAAGTTGTGCGCCGCTCGCAACGCCGCTGGGTCGTCTTGCAAGGCCGTGTCATTGCCCTGAAACGCCACAAACGCTGAAATGAAACTGGCCACCACCACCAAGAGTGGCCCTGAAATCACCAACCAGACATGGCCGAAAGTCCACCAAGCGGGCTGTTGTGGGCTGGATGGCGTGTTCATATCGTGTCCTTTGTTCATCTTGTTGGCACCAAAAACACCGAGGGCTCGGTGATCTTGAACGGCTTGTCTGCATCGTTGCTGATGTCAAACCAAATTTTGTGAGAGCCCGGCTGCAAGGCGTTGTAGTCGATTTCCACGCGCAACGGTACCCAGCGCGACTGCGCGGGTTCGACCAAGATGTCGTCGTCCACTTCAATTTCCAAACCATCCATGCCGTGCACATCAATGCGCAAGCGTTGCTGTGTTTCGGTGGCATTCATGAGTTGCAACCGGTAAACGTTTTCAATTTCACCCTTGCCACTGATGCGCGGCAAGTTTCTGTCCCGCACCACATCGACACGGAATGGCGTGCGGGTATACAAGCTCCAGCCCAGCACAACCATCAGCGTCCACAAAATGGCGGTGTAGACCAACACCCTGGGCCGGAAAATACGGCGAAACATTTCTGCTGTGGACCAGCCTTGCTTCATGGCGTTTTGCGTGGCGTAGCGCACCAAGCCTTGGGGGTAACCCATTTTGTCCATCACACCATCGCACACATCGGCGCAAGCACCGCAGCCAATGCACTCGTATTGCAGGCCGTGGCGAATGTCAATGCCCGTTGGACACACCTGAACACAGAGGTTGCAATCAATGCAAGCACCCAGGCCGGTTGCAGCCAAGCTGGCGCTGTGCGGCCGATGGCCACGAGGTTCACCGCGCTGTTCGTCGTAGGTGACGATCAAGGTGTCGTGGTCGAACATGGCACTTTGGAAACGCGCATAAGGGCACATGTATTTGCAGACTTGCTCGCGCATGAAACCCGCATTGCCATAGGTGGCGAAGCCGTAGAAAAACACCCAGAACACTTCCCAAGAGCCCATGCGGGTTTGGAAAAATGCCAGGCCCAGTTCATGAATGGGCGTGAAGTAGCCCACAAAGGTGAAGCCTGTCCAGATGGAAAAACCCAGCCACACGATGTGCTTGTAGGTTTTCTTGACGCCTTTTTCCAAGCTGTAGTCGCCCGCATCCAAGCGCATGCGGGCGCTGCGGTCGCCTTCAATCTTGCGTTCGATGTACATGAAAATTTCGCTGTACACGGTTTGTGGGCAAGCGTAGCCACACCACAACCGCCCGGCGACTGCCGTGAACAAAAACAAAGACAGGGCACTGACCACCAACAAACCTGTCAGGTAAATGAAGTCTTGGGGGTACAGCACCAAACCAAACACATAAAAGCGCCGCGCACCCAGGTCGAACAACACCGCCTGGCGCTGACCCCACTCTAGCCACGGCAGGCCGTAAAACACCAGTTGGGTGATGAACACCCCCAGCCAACGCCATTGGGCAAACACACCTTGTACCGTGCGCGGGTAAATCTTGGGTGTCGCCGCATACAAAAAAGCAGACGAGGCGTTCTCGTCTGCAGCATGTATAGGGATGACCTTGTTATTGTTTGAATCAGAACTCAAGGTTTGGCTGCATCCATCTTGTTGGAAAAAGACCAGACATAGCTGGTGAGCACATGAATTTGCGAAGCGCTCAGACGGTCTTTCTGCGGCGGCATGATGTTTTGCTTGCCTTTGTTGACCATGGCAACGATGCCCTCTTCACCCCAACCGTGCAACCATACTTTGTCGGTCAGGTTGGGCGCGCCCACGGCAGCCATGCCTTGGCCATCCACGCCATGACAAGCGGCACAAGCGCTGAACTTGGGTTTGCCAAATCCAGCTTTGAGTGAATCATGCGGGCTGCCCGACAAACTCAACACGTAGTGGGCCACGTTGCGAATATCGTCGGGCGTGCCCACCGCAGCAGCCATGGGCGGCATGTTGCCCACACGGCCCAAGGTGATGCTTTCTTTGATCTTCTCGGGTGTGCCGCCATGCAACCAATCGCTGTCGGTCAGATTGGGATAGCCCTTGGAGCCTTGCGCATCCGAGCCGTGGCACTGGGCGCAGTTGTTCATGAACAAGCGTTCGCCAATGGCATGGGCCTTGGGGTCTTTGGCCACATCCTGCACCGACATGGCATCAAAGCGCGCATAAAGCGGTTGCAATGCGGCGTTGGCTTCCACCACTTCGGTGTCGTACTCGGCTTTGGATGACCAGGCTTTGCTGCCTGCGAACGAGCCCAAACCAGGGTACAAAAACAGGTAGGACAAGCCAAAGAGGATGGTGATGACGAACAGGCCCACCCACCACAAAGGCAAGGGGTTGTTCATCTCGCGCAAGTCTTCATCCCACACATGGCCGGTGGTGTTGTCAGCGTGGCCGACTGATTTTTTGCGGGCTGTGACCCACAACAAAACCAAGCAAGCCAAGATACCGGCCAAGGAAATGATGGCCACATAGCTGGACCAAAACGAACCAGTGAAGTCACTCATGGCAATCCTTACTCATCCAAAAAGGGCAATTGGGATGCTTCTTCAAAGCGGCGGTCTTTGTTGCGATCCAAGACCCACACCAACATACCCATGAAACACAAGAAGCTCAAAACAGTGGCGGCGACCCGCAAAGTGGTGATGTTGTCCATGACTTCTCCTTATTTGAGTGCGAGGCCCATGCCTTGCAAATAGGCGATCAACGCATCCAACTCGGACTTGCCGCGCACCGCATCAGAAGATTGCGCAATTTCTTCATCGGTGTAGGGCACGCCTGTCACGCGCAAGGCCTTCATGTGTGCGGGCAGGGCATTGGCATCCACCAGGTCTTTTTCCAACCAAGGGTAGGCTGGCATGTTGGACTCGGGGACCAGGTCACGCGGGTTGATCAAATGCACGCGGTGCCATTCATCGCTGTACTTGCCGCCCACGCGGTGCAAATCCGGGCCCGTGCGCTTGCTGCCCCACTGGAAGGGGTGGTCGTACACAAACTCACCCGCCACCGAGTAGTGGCCGTAGCGCAATGTTTCCGAGCGAAAGGGTCGAATCATTTGCGAATGGCAGTTGTAGCAACCCTCGCGCAAATACACATCGCGACCCGCCAACTGCAACGCGGTGTAAGGCTTGACGCCTTCAATCGGTTGCGTGGTGGATTTTTGAAAGAACAAAGGCACGATTTCAATCAGGCCGCCGATGGCGATGACCAGGACGATCAAGACCACCATCAGCAAGCTGTTGGTTTCGATTTTTTCGTGGCTGAAGCCTTGAGCAGGTTTGTTGTCAGACATGGTTGCTCTCCTCAAGCGTAGGCCGCCAAAACGGCAGGGATGGGCACCGGTTGAACCCGACCTTTGAGCGCCGTCATGATGACGTTCCACAACATGACCAACATGCCAAACAAGTAAAGGGCACCGCCGAGCACACGCACCACGTAGTAGGGGTAAGTGGCTTTCACGCTTTCGACAAAGGTGTAGGTGAGCGTGCCGTCTTCATTGATCGAGCGCCACATCAAACCCTGCATGACACCGGCAATCCACATGGCGGCGATGTAGAGCACGATGCCGATGGTGGCCGTCCAAAAATGCAACTCAATGGCCGGCACGCTATACATCTTTTTCTGGCCATACAAACGGGGAATCAAGAAGTAAATGGTGCCCATGGAGATGAGGCCCACCCAACCCAAAGCACCCGAGTGCACATGGCCCACGGTCCAGTCGGTGTAGTGACTCAAGGCGTTGACCGTCTTGATGGACATCATGGGGCCTTCGAAGGTGCTCATGCCGTAGAAGGACAAGGACACGATCATGAAACGCAAGACAGGGTCGTCGCGCAATTTGTGCCAAGCGCCCGACAAG
>JBIIPF010000101.1:0-6295 GCA_044342755.1 Limnohabitans sp.
TGCACCAAAGTCCAAGCGGTCAGCGCCAACACCATGCTCCAAAAGGCGACGCCATGGGCCAAAGGAAACAGCGTGCCGTCGATGCTGCGGCTGAGCCAACCGCTGGTGATGAACGCGGCCAACATCATCAAAAAACCATTCAAAGCCGACGCTGCGCCGGCGGAGAGCGGAAACGGACCAACCGCGCCACTTTGCCCGATGGGCTGGTGGATGCCGTGGGCCAAGATCATCGGGTACATGGCCAACACCAAGCCGGTGGCCGTGGCCGCATCGTTGTAGACCAAGAGGCACAAACTCAGGCCACTCAGGGTGCTGGAGGCACCGGCCAAAGCGATGGTGCGGCGCATGCCCACATGGCGCAGCAAAGAGCGGCACACCAGCGTGCCCGTGATGTAGACCAAGGACATGGACGACAAAATCCAACCCAGTTGCAAGCCACTCAGGTGCAGCACCTCGATGAACACAAAGGACGACGTGGCCAAGTAGGTGAACAAAGCGCCGTAAGCGGCGAGGGACAACAAGGCAAATGCGCGGAAGGTGGGGTGTTGCAACACCTGCCACCAAATCTTCACCATGGTGGGCAGGTGCAGGGCCTTGGGGTTGCGGGTTTCAATGCTCTCTTGGAAAAACCAAGCCACCATGCACAGAGTGACCGCGCCGTACAAAGCCACCGACATCAGGGCCACTTGCCAGCCCCAGTGTTGGCTCAAGAAACCACCCAAGGGTGGACTGGTGCAAGCCAACACACCCAGCCCCGTCATGGTTTTGGACATGACACGCGCGCCTTCAAGCGGCTGATACAAGTCGCGCACCACAGCTCGTGCGCTGGTGATGACCGCGCCCATGCCAATGCCTTGCAACACCCGCCAAAAAATCAGCAAGCCAATCGAGTTGCTCAGCACACAGCCCACAGCGGCCACCAAGTACAAACCCAAACCAAACAACATGATGGGACGCCGACCCACCTTGTCAGAAAACGGCCCCCAAAGCAATTGCGAAATGCCAAAGGCCAGCAGCAAACCACTGAGCGTGAACTGCACCATGCCGACACTGGCGTTCAAATCGCTGGCCAGGCCGGGCAAGGCGGGCAGGTACAAATCGGTGGAGACCGGTTGCAAGCCAATCGACAGGGACAGCAACAAAATCAACAAGCTTGCTTGCATCAACGGCCTCGCAAAAACAAGCTGTCCAAATCGCGCATGCCCAGTTGTCGCCATGTGGGGCGACCGTGGTTGCATTGGTCGGCACGTTCGGTGACTTCCATTTGTCGCAGCAAGGCGTTCATTTCTGCCAAGCTGAGTTGTCGGTTGGCCCGCACCGCGCCATGACACGCCATGGCCGCCAACACATCGTCGCGGGCGCGTTGCAGCACCGTGTGCGCTTCATGCTGCGCCAACTCGGCAAGCACGCTGCGCGCCAAAGCCACCGCGTCGCCTTGCGCCAACGAGGCCGGCACACGGCGCACCGCCAAAGACTGCGCACTCAAGTTGGACAGCTCCAAGCCCAGCTCGGCCAGCACATTGGCATGGGTTTCGGCCGTGGCCATTTCTTCAGGCGTGGCGGCAAAAGAAGCGGGAATCAAGAGCGCTTGGCTTTGCAAATGGTGTTGCGCGAGTTGTGTTTTCAGGCGTTCATAAACGATGCGTTCGTGCGCCGCATGCATGTCCACCACCACCAAGCCCTGCTTGTTTTCCGCCAAGATGTAGACGCCTTGCAGCTGCGCCAAGGCTTTGCCCAAAGGCCACTCCCCCTCGGGCAGCGCTTGTGCTTCGGTGCGGGCCGTGGCAGTTGTCCAAACAGAGGGTGGATCAGCTGTTGGCCAAAGGGGTTGCAAATCATTCACGACATGGCCTGCGCCGCTCCACGGCAAGCCGGATTGAAACGGCGAAGCTTGCCCAAATGATTGCAGGGATGCAATGGCTTGTTGGCGCTCTTGGAAGGGGCTTGGCGCAGCCAAGGCACCCGTGCTGCTTTGGCCCGCGCGTGACACTGACAAGGCTTGCGACAGCGCATGTTGCACGGCTTGGTGCACCTCGCGGCTGTCGCGAAAACGCAGCTCGATTTTGGTGGGGTGCACATTCACATCGACACGGGTTGGGTCCATGCGGATGTACAGGGCATAGACCGGTTGGCGCTGTCCATGCAACACATCTTCATAGGCACTGCGCGCGGCGTGGGTCAGCACCCGGTCGCGCACATAGCGGCCATTCACATAGGCAAATTGATGGTCGGCCCGTGCCCGCGCTGCATCGGGCAAGCCTGCGCGGCCGCGCACATGCACGCCGCCATGTTGATGGTCGATAGCGATCGAGGTTTGCACAAAGTCCTCGCCCAATACATCGGCCATGCGCAGGTTCAAACCTTCAGCATGGGTGTGGGCACGCCACTGGGCACTGAGCTTGCCGTCGTGCCACAAGGCAAACCCCACATCCGGGCGCGCGAGTGCATGACGCCGCAAAGACTCCAGGCAATGGGCCAACTCGGTGGCGGTGGACTTCAAAAATTTGCGCCGTGCCGGCGTGCTGAAAAACAGTTCTTTGACTTCCACCGTGGTGCCCACCGTCCGCGCCACAGGACGCAACTCGCCACTGCGTGCATCGAGTTGCATGGCATGGTCTTGTTGCGCGGTGCGCGACAACATGCTGAGTTCAGACACAGCGGCAATGGCGGCCAAGGCCTCGCCGCGAAAGCCCATGGTGGCCACGGACTCCAGGTCGAGCAAGCTGCTGATCTTGCTGGTGGCGTGTCGGCGCAGGGCCAGGGGCATGTCAGCGGCTTCAAGACCCACGCCATCGTCTTCCACACTGATGAGGCGCACGCCACCTTCTTGCAAACGCACCACCACCTGGGTGGCGCCTGCGTCCAAGGCGTTGTCCACCAGTTCGCGAACCACCGACGCGGGGCGTTCCACCACTTCGCCAGCGGCGATTTGGCTGATCAGTTCGTCGGGGAGTTCACGGATGGGGCGTCGTGCCAAGGGAGAAAGATTCACGCGTGTCATTCTAGGGGAGTGCCCGCAGCACAAGAGCCGTTGCTGTCACAGGGGTCGTAGATAATGCAGCCATGGACACCGTTGCATTCCTCATTGATTTCATTCTCAATATTGACCGCTACCTTGAAGCCTTTGTACAAGCTTATGGCGTTTGGATCTATGTTCTTTTGTTCCTCATCGTTTTTGTCGAAACTGGGGTGGTCTTCATGCCATTTTTGCCAGGCGACTCGCTGCTGTTTGTGGTGGGCGCGATGGCCGGTGCGGGTTTTTTGAACCTGCCCTTGGTGTTGACCTTGCTGTTGATTGCCGCGATCTTGGGTGACCAATGCAACTACCTGATTGGTCGCCACTTTGGGACACGCTTGTTGGAAAGCCATTCGCGTTGGTTCAACCGCGACGCCTACGACCGATCCCATGCGTTTTACGAGCGCTATGGCGGCATCACCATCATCATCGCCCGCTTCATGCCTTTTGTGCGCACCTTCGCGCCCTTTGTGGCGGGTGTCAGCCACATGGACCGTCGTCGCTTCAGCGCTTACAACGTGGTGGGTGCGGTGCTGTGGGTGGTGGGCATTGGCATGGCTGGTTACTGGTTCGGCAACAACGAATGGGTTCAGGCCAATTTTGAGAAGGTCATTTGGGCCCTGATCTTGGTGCCAGGCCTGATCGCTGTAGGGGGCATTTGGCGTGCCAAAACATCAGGTTGATCGGTTGCGTGCCAAGGGCGGGTTGCGCAAGAAATAATTTTCAATGCCGCGCATCAAGGCTTCGGTCAACTTGATTTGATAAGCCTCGCTGATCAGCAGCGCTTCTTCCTCCGGGTTGCTGATGAAGGCGGTTTCTACCAACAGGCTGGGAATGTCGGGGGCTTTCAAGACGGCAAACCCCGCTTGCTCCACCTGCGGCTTGTGCAATTTGCCGATGCGCCGAATTTGACCCAGCATCTCGTTGCCCAGCTTCATGCTGTCGTTGATTTGGGCGGTGGTGCTCATGTCCAACAAAGCGCGTTGCACGGTTTTGTCTTGCACTTTGAGGTTCAAGCCGCCAATCGCGTCTGCGCCGTTTTCTTTGTTGGCCATCCAACGGGCGGCGGCACTCGAAGCCGCGCCTTGGCTCAGTGCAAACACGCTGGCACCCCGGGCTTGTGGCGTGAAAAACGCATCGGCATGCAAGCTGATGAACAAATCGGCTTTGACTTTTTGCGCTTTTTGCACCCGCACATGCAGCGGCAAAAAGAAATCGCCATCCCTTGTGAGGAAAGCCCGCAACGGCAACTGGCCATTCTTGGTTTTCAACACCGTGTTGTTGATGCGTTCTTTCAATCGATGCGCCATTTGCAACACCACGTCTTTTTCTTTCGTACCTTTGGGGCCAATGGCACCGGGGTCTTCACCGCCATGGCCCGGATCAAGGGCGACCACCACAAAGCGGTCATCGTTGGGCTCGGGCGTGCTCGGCTTGACCGATGGCGTGATGGGCTTGCTGCTGGATGAGGTAACAGGCGCAGTGGCCAACACCGGGTCGGTGGGTGGCGCGCTTGAAGGGGCTGTGATTGCAGAAGGTGGGGGGACTGCAGGGGTGGCAGCGGGACTGGCGGGCGTGGTGGTTTTTTGTTGCTGACGGGCAATCAATTCTTCCAACGCGTCTTTGCTTTTCTTGTCGCTTTGCACATGCTCGGCAATCAAGGCTTCCAAGGGATCGATTTGCGCCAGCGGGTACAGGTCCAAGACCAAGCGGTGTTGAAACTGCGATTGCCCGCTGAGCACCGGCGCCAAATTGAACACTTGCGGTTTGACCGCTTGGCGCAAATCGAGCACCAAACGCACCGTGGTCGCATTGAACTGGCCCACACGCACCCCAACGATGTAGGGGTCGTCGCTGCGCACCTTGCCCACCAACTCGCGCAAGGCCGCGTTCAATTCGATGCCTTCAATGTCCACGGCCAAACGGGGTGGCTGCTCGACAAAGGTTTGTTGGGTGCGCAGGGCTGTGTCGGATTCGATGGTCACGCGGGTGTAGTCGGCGGCGGGCCAAACCCGCACCGCCAAGATGCTTGCGCCGCGTGCCAACTCGGCTTGACCCAAGAACAGCACCAAGCTGCTGGCCTTGAGCAAGTCGCGTCGGTTGGGTGCTGTCTTCATGCCAACAATCCTTCACCCAAGGTCGTGTGGGCTTGCAAACGCACTGCGCGTTCATGCTCGTTCAGCACGTCAATGAAGATGTCCAAGTCGGGCACAGGTAAAAAACCGTGAGCCTTTTCAGGCCATTCGCACAGCTTCAAACCGGGGCTCACAAACAGGTCTCTGAAGCCGGCGTCTTCCCATTCGCGCGGGTCAGAGAAACGGTAAAAGTCGAAATGCCAAATGGCTTGCAGGCCTTGGGCTGAAACAAGTTCATAGGGTTCCACCACGGCATACGTGGGGCTTTTGATGCGGCCGGTGACACCCATGGCGTGCAACAGGTGACGCACCAAGGTGGTTTTGCCCGCACCCAGTTCACCATGCAAACACACCAAAGCCTGCCTCCAAAGCGGACGCTGCACCAAGGCTTGCGCAAAGGCTTGGCAAGCCGCTTCATCCGTCCAGTGCAGTGTTTTTACAATCGGCATTTCAATCAAAGGAAAACGTGTCCAAGCTTCAGCAACAGTTGTTGGCGGATTTGCAAACCTGGGGCCAGCAGTTGGGATTCTCCCAAATTGGCGTGGCCCCGGTGGACCTGCACGACGCCGAGCCTGGTTTGCTGGCTTGGTTGGGGCAAAACTATCACGGTGACATGGCCTACATGGCGCGCCACGGCCTGACCCGCGCGCGGCCCGCCGAGTTGCAACCCGGCACCTTGAGCATCATCACCGCCCGCATGGATTACCTGCCGCAAGCCTCACCTGAATGGTTGAGCCATGAACTCGCGCGCTTGCAAGACCCGAGTCAAGCCGTGGTCTCGGTGTATGCGCGTGGACGCGACTATCACAAGGTGATGCGTCAACGCCTTCAACAACTCGCCGACAAACTCCAAGCGCAACTCGGCCCCCTGGGGCACCGTGTGTTCACCGATTCAGCCCCTGTGTTGGAAGCCGAGTTGGCCGTGCGCAGCGGCCAAGGCTGGCGTGGCAAGCACACCTTGGTGTTGCAACGCGACGCTGGCTCGTTTTTCTTCTTGGGCGAAATCTTTGTCGATGTAGCACTTGATCCCACACCCCCCGTGACCGAGCATTGCGGCAGCTGCACGTCTTGCATCACCGCCTGCCCAACGCAAGCCATCGTCGCGCCTTATCAACTCGATGCCCGTCGGTGCATTTCCTACCTC